>JAMFRX010000648.1 GCA_026224995.1 Puia dinghuensis | reverse complement strand
CCAGGCCTTCCCGCTGAGCCATGGCAACCCTTACGAAAGCACGGCCTTCCTCGTACGCAACGGCGACGACTATCTGCTATACTTCGGTGACACAGGCGCGGACAGTGTCGAACATGCGGATAAGCTGCACAAGGTCTGGGAAGCGATCAGCCCGCTGGTAAAAGGCGCCCACCTGAAGGCTATCTTTATCGAAGTCTCTTTCCCGGACGAACAGCCGCTAAGATCTCTCTTCGGCCACCTGACACCGGCACTGCTGCTCAGCGAGCTTAACGACCTCGCTTCCCTCACCGGCGAGGCCCCGCTCAAAGGACTGCCCGTGATCATCACCCACCGCAAACCCAGCGGCGACCAGGAAGAACGCATCCGCCAGGAGCTGCTGGCCCGCGATCCCCTGCAGGTAAAATTCATCTTCCCCGAACAAGGCCGACGGCTGGATCTCTAATGCCCCATGGCGAGATCATCATTGTCCTCGTCACTGTCTTCATCATCCCTCGTCCCCTCCGTAGCCTCGAAAGCCCCGGCGCTGCCATTGGAGATCGTCTCCGGTTTGGACGGATCATGCGGAAAACCAGGGTAGTCCTGATCGATATGCTCATCATTGCTCCGCTGAACATCCTCGTTCTGGCGGATAGGCGCGGGCCCCGCAGGCTTGCGCTTCGCAGGCCGGGTCGTTTTATTTTTGGAAGGTGTTTTTTTCATATTTATTGCTTCTGCAATTCCTGAACCACCAGCCTCCCAAAAAAATATTTCCTCCGACCCTTGATAATCACTGTTATAATCATGCCGGATACGACCAGCACGACGCACCACCAGGCGACCGAGGTATGGAAGAGCGGGAAGGTCCGGTTCAGGGAATAGCAGCTGCATCCGCGTATTTCCCGTACTGCCACAAGAAAGCCGGAAGTTTAAGATTGGCATCACCGCACCCCTGGACAAAAAGGATGGTCAGCTGTACTATCACAGCATTTATTTCGATGGCCCTTCCGCATCCAGCGCCGACGCCTCGGTAGAGATCCGCTCGATGCAGCCCACTACCCACCTGGAGCTGCCACCCTCCTTGAAAGTACAAGGCGCCTACCAGCCGGACTGGTCCCTGCACTTCGATGATCCCGGGATAGCCGGTACCGCTTTTAGCTTTAACGGCAAGCAATATACGACCGAAGCCTATGTTCCGGAATTCGAACCGGCCACAATCACCCAGGTCTATCTGGACCTGAACAAGAGCTGGACCCGATCAGCGTTCGACACCGTCCTGGCCTCCATCCCCGGCCAACAAGTCTATGCCTGGATACCAGAGACCGGCCTGGTCGCCATCACCAACGCGAACAAAACACAGGTCTTCGATGCCTGTGCCGGCCAGCAGTTCAGCCTCTTCCCGTTCCAGTTGGTAAAGGATAAGGAAACGTCCCTGCTCGTCAGCAAGAGCCCAGCGACTTCACCGGCTCTCTCCGATCTCAACGACAGCCCCTTCTCCGAACAGTTGCGAACCTACCTGTCATCGCCCGGAAAGCTTCGCCTCTTCAGCGTCGGTGACGAACTCTCGCCCTATCTCAAAACGCTCAAAGAATGCGGCGCCTTCCGTTTCGAAAAAGGCGATCTCACTACGCTCACAAAAAGACTAAGGGAAAACCTCTTCATCCGCGATGCCATCCAGCCCGGCCTCGCCCTCATCGACCCCGCAGGATTGCTGATCCGCAGCAGCGACACGGAAAAGAAAGCCCCCGCCGGCCAAGCGCCCGACCACCTGCTCCGCCTCTTCGCCTACCGGCAAATCATGCAGCAAATGAACGGAACACTTCCGGGCGACTACCGGTATGAAGATCCTGCGGAGGCCGACACCCTGGTACAGACCGCCCGGGAAGCCAATATCGTCTCCCCGGTATCCAGCCTCGTTGTGCTGGAGAACCAGGAGGACTACAAACGCTTTGATATCACGCAAAGCATCAACGGGCTGAAAGACGCCAGCCTCCACTCGAAAGGCGCAGTGCCGGAACCCGGAGAATGGGTCCTCCTGATCGTAGTGCTCGCGGTCTTCGTATTCATTGTACGTCGTAAGGACAAATCGATTCGGCTATGAGTACCCCCTGGCTGCCCGCCGCCCTCCGGTTCGCCTGGCTCACCCCCTGCCAGGTCACTTCCACGCCATCTGTCCGCCGCGGGCCCTGGCGCCGTTGGCGACGGCTGCTGGCCATCGGCTATTCCATTCTTGCCATTACCGGCCTCTATGGCTATATGCAATGGCAGCCAGCTACCCTGCTCGTCGGCTTGCTGGCCTTATGGTATGCCCCCGCCTTCCACCAACAGCCGGCCGGCAGCTTCCGCTTCGGCTGGCTGGCCCTCGCCTTCATGGCGCTGCTCTTCCTCATGCACGCAAAGACCATAGCCGGAGCCGCGCTGGTCTGCGCCATCTTCCTCTACCGGGAGACCTTCTTCCGGCGCGTGGAAAGGACTACACCCTTTATCCTCGGGCTGCTCACACCGGTCGCCAGCTATTTCGCCGATTCCTTTAGCTTCCCTATCCGGCTGCAGCTCACCAACTTCGCAGGACGGCTGATCGCAGCCACCGGACTGCCCGTGACAGTGGCAGGCAATAGCCTCACCTGCCGCGGCCAGGGCTTCAGCGTCGACCCCGCCTGCATGGGCCTCCACATGCTGATCATCTCCCTGCTCGCAGCGCTGCTGCTGATGAATTATTACCAGGGCCTCTACCGCCGCCGTCTCTCTGTCTGGATGATATCGCTTCTGCTGCTGCTGACCATCACCTTCAACATCGTCGCCAACCTGCTGCGTATCATCTTCCTCGTCCTGCTGGTCATTCCGCCGGATAACCCCATGCACGGCCTGCTGGGGCTCGTCTTCCTCGGCGTTTATGTACTCCTGCCGCTGCTGCCACTCATCCGTTTCGCCACCCGCCGCAACGGGAAACTCATGCCAGGTGGCGCCAGCGCCGAAGTTAACCGTGCCTCCTCATGGACTGGCAAACCCAGGCCAGATATCAGCCGACCCGTCCCCCGAAGCCGCCGCCTGCTCGCCGCCAACGCCATCGTCTGCACTTCGATGATCATCCTCGTCCTGCCGAGCCTTTCGGCTAAAAAGCCGGCTCCCCCATCCGCTGACGATGCTGTTCCAGGTTATACCGTACACCGCAGGGAGAACTCCATCCTGCAGCTGGACAACAGCCGCTCGCTGGTCTATATTAAACCCATCCCCGGCTTCTACTACACCGATCATACCCCCACCATCTGCTGGCAGGGCAGCGGCTACACCTTTACCGCCGTCCGGGAAACGACCGTCGGCGGCATTGCTGTCTTTCAGGGTGAATTGGAAAAAGACCATCAAAAGCTGTATACCGCCTGGTGGTATGACGACGGCATCCACCAGACTACGGGCCCATTCAGCTGGCGCTGGGACCTCATCCGCGGCGCCCCGGACTATTCCGTCATCAACATCACCACGGCTACCCCGGAAGATCTGGAAGCCGAAGTCACCCGTACCCTCAAAACCCACCCCTTTCGCCGCCTCCTCGGCCACGCGCCGAAGCCTTAAGTGCGAAGGGTGTTTTAAGGGCTTTTTTTTCTTTGTATATACAAACGCTTCTTTTCATTTTCCGCTTAAAGTCATCAATTGAAAATCAATGAGATCGCTTAACCGTCTTGCAGTCATTTATCAACTAAGTTGATTTGTATATACAAAGGCAAAATTTTACTTTTAACATCCCCCGGCCAGCCGCCAACAGAATGTTGCTGCCCCAGCGTTACGTGCCTGCCAGCTAGCGTACCGCCCTTGCGTGCCCGCCGTCTCCTCGGCCACACGCCCAGACCCGGTACCACTACTACCGCCCAACACTACTACTTGCGCCTCTAAACGCCCAAATAAAATCAACGGTTAAAATACGGTGACATTTGGTTAATATCCGGACAACCGCCTTACTAAAATCTTCGTTCTTTGAGATGCCCCCGCCTGCTAATTTTTAACTTATCCTAATGCTTACTCAAAAATTAGTATAGCCGGTCATTATAAGCTATTATTGGAGCAGGGCTATCTGGCTAATCAGCTAAATTGCGTGTTTCAACATCGACCACGACCCTTGACCGAATTATTTATAAACAATATTGATCTTATGACAGAGCGCAAAACAAGTTCGACAAACTACCGCAACCAGTCCTTTCTGGAAGAAAAATGCAGCCTGAATGAATTATTGGACCTCGTGAGCAAACGGTGGTTTAGCGATGTTTTATTCTGCATCGAAGAAGGGAATAACCGGTTCAAGCTCATTAAGGACGATCTGAAGTATATTAGCGACACCATCCTGTCCGATAGGCTCAAGCTGCTGGAAAGATACGGCCTCATCACCCGAATGGACTTCGATGAGATCCCGCCGAAAGTTGAATATTCGCTCACGGAGAAAGGCGATGAGCTTTCCCAGCTCCTGGAGAAAATGTGCGAATTCAGCGATGTCCTGATGGCCGAAGTAAAGTCCGTAAGCTAAGTTGGCTTACACCCGTAAGAATATCTTCTTACGGTAGCACACATACAGGAACGCCCATTTCACGGCGAGGAAGCACAGCCACATGAAGAAGATATTCCATGGATCGCCAATCAGCTGGCCGACCCAGAAGAAGAACCCGTCTGTCATGTACTTCCAGTTGATGAAGTGCGGGCTCAAATAGATCAGGATGGAGTTCATCCCGATAACGGTGAAGAAGAAAGCCCATTTCTTGTATCCCCGGACATCGATGATATAGTAGAAGGCCGACAGCAGGAGCAAGCTGATCCCGCCGACAGTGAGCACGAAGGAGCTGGTCCAGAGATTCTTGTTAATGGGGAAGATCGTATTCCAGGCCAGCGCCAACGCCAGGGAAATGACACCCGCCAATGCCAACCGCCCCGCCTTGGCCGAAGGCGACAATAGACTGTTCTTCAGCAGCTGACCCGCCAGGATACCCAACAGTCCCGTTCCGATAGCCGGAATGGTGGACGTCAAGCCCTCGGGATCATGGATCACCAGGTAAAGCCTCCCCGGCAAGATGCTCCGGTCTATAAAGCTGGCAAAATTTCCCTGCATGCTCAGGTCCCCGCGCGGGAAGCCGGGCGCAGAAGTAAGGGACAACAGCAACCAATACCCGATCAGCAACGAAGCAAACCAGATCACCTGCCCCCGCCACTTGGTATACAGATAGATGATATTGGCGAACATGTATGCCAGGCCGATACGCCCCAGCACGCTGCAGAATCGCACTTCCGCCAGCGGATGGATCTTCAGCCCGTTGTTGTAAATGATGCCGAGCAATACCAGGATCAGCCCACGGCGGATCACCCGTAGCAGCAGCTTCTGCCGCGGCACTCCCTTCTCCAGCTCCCGCCCCACGGAATAGGGCGTGGCCACCCCGGCAATAAAGAGGAAGAGCGGAAAGATCAGATCATAGAAGTGAAAGCCGTTCCAGGCCGGATGCTCAAACTGGTCCGATAACGCCTGCAAAAACGGGTTGCCGGTGATCTTGGCCAGACTATGAAAGATCTCCTCCCCACCCATGATCCAAAACATGTCGAATCCCCGCAGGGCATCCAGCGAATACAATCGTTGTGACGGAAGTGGCGAAGCAATTGGTTGGTTCATATATATGAATATAGGGATTTCTCGTACATTTAGGTCTATGCAGAGAAAGGAATTTATAGGCAAAACGATTCTGGCTGGCAGCGGTTTATTTGCCGGCTCCGCCCTGGCCGCGCCGCCGAAAAAGGCGGCTTCCGTGTCATCGGCTACCGCCCCCCTGACCGCGCCAGCCGCCCCCCCCTTCCACCTGAACTACGGCATCCACGACGGCCTATTCCGCAACCTCGCCGGCCCCAGCTTCGCCGACCAGATAAAATTCGCGCACGAACAAGGCTTTCGCGCCATCGAAGACAACGGCATGATGGACCGCCCCGCCGACGAACAGGCACACATCGGCGAAACCCTCCGGCAGCTGCAAATGACCATGGGCGTATTCGTCCTGAACTTCGACCACTGGCCCGTCAGCACCTCCCTATGCTCGGGCGACGCCACCTGGCTGGAGAAATTCCTGCACGCCTGCCACGAAGCCGTCGACGTGGCGGCCCGCTGCAACGGGAAATGGATCACCGTCGTCCCCGGCAACTACGACAGAAAGCTCGCCATCGGCTACCAGACGACCCACGTCATCCACGCCCTCCGCAAAGCCTGTGAAATTCTCGAACCCCACGGACTGGTCATGGTGCTGGAAGCCCTCAGCGATACTCCCGACCTCTTCCTGCGCCATCCCGACCAGACGTTCATGATCTGCGAAGCCGTCAACAGCCCCTCCTGCCAATACCTTTTCGACATGTACCACATGCAGCGCAACGAAGGCGACCTGATCCCCAATCTCGACCGGGCCTGGGAGCATATCGCCTACCTCCAGATCGGCGATAACCCCGGCCGCAAAGAGCCCGGCACCGGCGAGATGAACTATCACAATATCTTCAAGCACATCTACCAAAAAGGCTACAAAGGCGTCCTTGGCATGGAACACGGCATGGCCGGCACCGGCCCGGAAGGCGAAAAAGCATTGATAAAAGCATACCGCGAAGCAGATGATTTCCTATAAGCATATAGCCCCCCTCTTCCTGATCCTTTCCCTGCATACCGCCGCCCAGCCCAGGTATTTCGCAGATTCTCTCGACCGCATAGCCGCCGGCGCCGGCGGCCCCACAGGCATAGCCTTGCTTGACGCCGAAGGCCACCGCGGCACCGCCATCCACACCCACGACCACTTTCCCCTGCTCAGCGTCTTCAAATTCCCGCTGGCCCTCTGCATCCTCGACCAGGCAGACAAGGGAAAGCTCTCCCTCGATGAACGCATCACCATCCACAAAGATCAATGGAAGATGGCAAGCCCCTTTCTCAACAGCTATAATAAAAATACCGTCACACCCACCATCCGCGAGCTCCTCGCCGCCATCATAAAGGTCAGCGACAACGTCGCCTGCGACGTCCTCTTACAACGTATCGGCGGCCCATCCGTCGTCAATGCCTATGTACACGGCATCGGCATCAAAGAGATCAATATCGCCGTCACCGAAACCCAGATGGCGGCCGACCCCAAAACCCTTTACGAGAACTGGTGCACCCCCTTTGCGATGAATACCCTGCTGCAGCTCTTCTATGAAGGCCATGTCCTCCCACCCGACGCTACCAGCCAGCTTACTCAATTGATGACGGAAACCACCACCGGCCCACATCGCCTCAAGGGCCTCCTGCCCCCTTCCACCATCGTAGCCCATAAGACGGGCACCTCCAACACCGACCCCAATGGCCTCACCGCCGCGACTAACGACGTCGGCGTCATCACCCTGCCAAACGGCCACCACCTTTATATTACCGTCTTCGTCTCCGACTCGCATGCCGATGAGGCTACCCGCGAAGGCGCCATCGCCCATGCCGCCCGACTGGCGTATGACACGTATTCGGCTATATTAAAAAAATATTTGGCGATATAAAAAATAAGCCCGTAACTTTGCCTAACACTGTTGCAAAATGTAACATGACTAGAAAATGGGCATCACAGATCGAAAACAACGGCAAAAAGAAGAGGTCCGGGCCAGCATCCTGGACACCGCCTGGCAAATGGTCGTCACCGAAGGGTGGCACTCCTTTTCCATCCGCAAGGTTGCCGATGCCATCGAATACAGTGTCCCCGTCATCTACAGCCATTTTGAGAACAAGGACGCTATCTTGTTGGAATTCAATCGAAAAGGATTTCAGCTCCTGGCCGAAACCCTGGCCCAGGCCAAAGCAGGCCAGCCTGAACCGGCCAACCAGATCCGAGCCATGGGCCGGGCCTACTGGTCCTTCGCCTTCCAAAACAAAGAGTACTACCAGCTGATGTTCGGCCTGGGCATCCCAACCTGCGAAACAGCGATAAAGATCCCGGCCCTGACCAACTTCTCCGATGTGATCACCGGAAGCATCATCGCCATGGTTCCTACCGGACAAAAACCGAACTTCGACCCCTGGCTGAAATACCAGAGCTTCTGGTCCATGCTCCATGGACTGGTCTCGATCAACATGACCTCCTTAAGCCGTCCCGAAAGATCAGATGAAAATGATCACCGCGAAGCCCTGCCCGAACAAGTGCTGGAAGACGTCATGTGCAGCTTTATCCGCGGCATCCAGGCCGCAGAACAACCAGCCGAACAACCAAAGACATCGTAATTTTTTTGATCTTATCCGTGTTTAAACATCAACCATGGAAGGATCGCTAACAGAATACCAAATAATAAAAACCAAAAAAATGAAGAAGATCATCCTCAGCACCGCAGCTCTCTTACTGGCCACAGCCGCAACCTTCGCCCAGGATTGGAGCATAGACAAAGCCCACTCCCAGGTCATGTTCGGCATTACACACCTGGGTGTCAACACGATCACCGGCAATTTCAGCGGCCTAACCGCTACCCTCACCTCGTCCAAAGACGACTTTTCCGACGCCGCTATAACGTTCACCGCCGACGTTAGCACGATCAACACCGGTAACGAACAACGCAACACCCACCTGAAAAGCGCCGATTTCTTCGACGCCACCCAGTACGGGACGCTCACCTTCAAGAGCACTTCGTTCAAGAAGACCGGCGACAAGAGCTACACGGTCACAGGTGACCTCACCCTTCATGGCGTGACCAAGCCCGTTACCCTCACCGCCGTTTTAAATGGCACGACCATCAACCCGCAAAGCAAGAAGACCATCGCCGGCTTCAAAGTCACCGGGACCATCAAACGTTCCGATTTTGGTATCGGCGGTAATTTCCCTGCCGCTATGCTTAGCGACGAAGTAGTCCTCAATGCCAACACCGAATTCGCGAAAGGCTAATCTCATTTCTCTGTAGGCCCCTGCCGATGGCAGGGGCCTATAAAAAAAATGCTATGAACAAATTATTATATCCCTTCGCGGCAGCCCTGATCCTGGCCGGCAGCGCATTTACCTTCATCGCAGCGCAGAACTGGCAGATCGCCGACGGCTATTCCATCGCCTTCACCAGCGACGACGCCTCCGGCATCTTCAAAGGCTTCAAGGGTAACATCGCTTTCGACGAGCAGACCCCCGCGACGGCAAAGTTCGACGTGACCATCGACGTGTCCTCCATCAATACCGGCAACGGACTGCAGAATAAACACGCGAAAAGCGACGAATGGTTCGACGCCGCCAAATTCCCCGTCATCCACTACACTAGCCAGAAAGTGACGAAGACCGCTAGCGGCTGGCTAGCCACGGGCGACCTGGAGATCCACGGCGTGAAAAAGTCAACGCCCATCCCTTTCACGTTCAAGAAGACGGCTACCGGCGGCCTGTTCGCCGGAACCTTCACCGTCAACCGAAACGATTTCAAATTAGGCAAACCCGGTGGCGACGTGGGTGAACAGATAAAACTGGACATCTCCGTACCCGTGAACAAATAAAACTGCAACCCATGTTCAAGAAGTCTTTAACGCTGGGCATCGTCTCGGGCCTGCTCGCCGGCATCGCCGGGATACTGTACGCCAAGCTCTACTACACCGCGAATGAGGCCGACTTTAGTAAGGTCGCTTCCTCAGTCAGGATCATATCCTCGAGTCTCTTTGGCGGAGTGCTCGCCGCCATCGGTTACACCCTGCTGGTGAAAGCGCTCAAAAGCAAGGGAGAGATCGTCTTCAACCTTCTCTTTACCATCCTGAGCTTCGCCAGCCTCCTGCTGCCCATAGCGTTCAAACTACCCCTTACCATCGAAACCCCAGAGCTCTTTCCGGGTATGGTGATCCCCATGCACCTTTTTCCCGCCCTCGGCTGGTATACCCTGAAACCTCTATTCATAAAAAATTAGCCTGGCTTAGAACTCCGATCGGCATTACTCAGGGCCCGGATCCAACACTCCGGGCCTCTTTGCGCCCAAAACCATGACACCGGCTACATACCTCTGCTGGGGTCAATTTTATACATTCTGTTTGTTGGCATAGTATTTTCAGCAGATATTTGTAATAACACTTATTTATGAATAAAAGGGTACTCATATTGGACGATGACCTCGACATTCTGCAGATCTGCACCATCGTCCTGAAGAAAAAGGGCTTCGACGTACAGACCCTAACGAATTCCAACCAGGTGGTCAGCCAGGTCCAGAACTATCATCCGGACGTGATCCTGATGGACAACTGGATACCCGGTCCCGGCGGCATCGAAGCCACCCGCCTGCTCAAAGGCGACCCGGACACCCACAATATCCCCGTGATCTTCTTCAGCGCCAACAGCAACGTGACACAGCTCGCCCACGAAGCCCGCGCCGACTACTTCCTCCAAAAGCCCTTCGACATCACCGAACTGGAAGGTATCGTCCAAATGGCCATCACCCAGGGTTTGACGGCCGAATAGGCCCCCTGGACTATCGCTCTTCTTCAAACTGGCAGGCCATCCCTCCCCGGACATTTTGCATCTTTGCTATGCAAAAAATACCTATGCCTGCACCTACACCAACCATCAGCCGCCCCCGTCGTATCGAATCCATAGACCTCCTTCGCGGCGTCGTCATGATCGTCATGGCGCTCGACCACGCCCGCGACTATTTCAACCGCGACGCCTATCTCTTCAACCCCACGGATATGCACCAGACCAACGCGCCGCTGTTTTTCACCCGTTGGATTACCCACTTCTGCGCACCCATCTTCATGCTGCTGGCCGGCATCTCCGCCTACCTCTATAGCCTGAAGAAAGGGACCAAAGCAACCGCCTTCTTCCTGCTGACCCGCGGCGTCTGGCTCATCTTCTGCGAAATGTTCATCGTGTCCCTGGCCTGGACCTTCAACATGCATTTTACCTTCTACATCCTACAGGTGATCTGGGCCTTCGGCGTTTCCATGATCGTCCTGTCCGCCCTGGTCCGGCTTCCAAGGACGGCCCTGCTCGCGATCGCCATCATCCTCATCGGCGGTCATAACCTCCTGGACAGCATCCATGTGAATGGCAAAGGCTTCCCCGCAGTCACCTGGGCCTTTCTCCACGATCAACGCCCCTTCTTTTATAGCACGTTCTCCTTCTTTCTGGGCTACCCCATCCTGCCCTGGATAGGCCTCATCACCTTCGGATTCTACCTCGGTCGCCTATACGCCCCCGATATCGACGCCGCCCGGCGGAAGAAAACACTCTTGCGCCTCGGCCTGGCCTTCATCGCCGGCTTTCTCGTCCTGCGTGGCATCAACCTCTATGGCGACCCCTTGCCCTGGACCACCCAAAGCAACCCCGTCCATACCCTGCTGTCTTTTTTCAACGTGACGAAGTATCCCCCGTCCCTGCTCTATATCCTCATGACCACCGGTCCGGCCTTCCTCTTCCTTGCTTTCACCGAAAAGCCGCTGAACGCGCTGACCGAAAAGATCACCGTGTTCGGCCGCGTCCCCTTCTTCTATTACCTGGTGCATATTTACATCTTCCACGGCCTCGCCGTACTCGCGGCCATGCTGCAGGGACACCCGGCTTCGGATATGACGGGTTTCACCAACTGGGTCACGGATACCCCGCAGCTCAAAGGCTATGGCTTCCCCCTGGGTGTAGTCTATTTAATTTGGATTGTTGTAGTGCTGGCCCTCTACCCGCTCTGCAAATGGTTCGATGGCTACAAACGCAGCCACCAGGCCCAGCGGCCCTGGCTAAGCTACTTGTAGGCTAAAGAATGTATCAGCTCCGGCAGCTCCTCCGTAGGTGCCACGATGTCCACTGTCATCCGCAAGAGCACCTGCTGTGGCATATACGGAACTTCTGCCGTCTGCGGATCCTGAACGATGGTCAACCCACCCCCATCCCGCACCCATTGCATCCCCTCCGCCCCATCGGCATTGCCGCCCGACAGCAGCAAGGCGATCAGACCGGAGCCGTAAACCTCGGCCGCGCTCCGGAACGTAACGTCGATGCTAGGACGGCTATAGTTCACCCGCTCGCTATAGTCCAGCGAGAAAGTCCGGTCCTGCTCGATCAAAACATGATAATCCGCCGGGCTGATATAAACGACGCCAGGCTGGATGGCATCCTTCTCCTCCACTTCCTTGATGACCAGGCGGGTCCTGCTGGCGAAGAGCTCTTCCAATGAGGATTCGAAGGTATTGTTGCGATGCAGCACCACCAGCACGGGAATGGGGTAGTCCTTCCCCATAGCCGTCAGCACGGCGAGGACTACCTGCAGACTTCCCGCAGATCCCGCGTTCACGATCAGTTTGTTATCCTGCTTCATGTACCTTCCTCCAGATCTTTTCCCGGCCTACCTGCCGGTAACGGTCGGCTATGGACGAAAATCGCAGCGATTCCTTGGACCCCAGCGCCAGATAGCCGAAATTCTCCAGGCTGTAATCGAAGAGCTTGAACACCTTGGCCTGAAGCTCCCGCTCGAAGTAGATCAGCACGTTCCGGCACAGGATCAGCTGGAATTCGTTGAAGCTGAAATCCGATACCAGGTTATGCGTCGAAAAGATCATCTTCCCCGTAAGGCCAGAATCGAACTTGGCCAAATGATAGTTGGCCGTATAGTAGGTCGAGAAGTCCTTGACGCCCCCCGACTGGATATAGTTTTCCGAATATTTTTGCATCTGGCTCACCGGAAAGATGCCCTTCCGGGCCTTTTCGATCACCAGCGGATTGATGTCCGTCCCATAGAGGAGCGCCTTATGCAGCAACCCCGCCTCCTTCAGCAGGATGGCCATGGAATAGACCTCTTCCCCCGTAGAGCAGCCCGCATGCCAGATACGGATAAAAGGATAGGTGGCTAAGATGGGGAGGATGGTCGTCCGCAGCGTCCGGTAGAAACTGGGATCACGCAGCATCTCCGTCACGTTCACGGTGATCTCTTCCACAAACCGCCTGAAATAATGACTGTCCGACTGCAGCCGGTAACGGAATTCTGCAAAACTTGGGAAATTGTCCAGCGTGTACAGCCGCTGCACCCTTCGATGCAGGCTGGCCTTGGAATACTCCGTAAAGTCATAGCCATACCGCTTATAGAGGTCGTTCAGCAGCAGCTCCAGCTCTTCGTATTGTATGGGGTTGGTCTCCATGCGTTATTTTTCGTATAGCCAGATCCGCAATAAGGACAGTAGCTGATCGATGTCAACTGGCTTGGAAATATAATCGGATGCCCCCGCCTGGATACACCGCTCCCGGTCACCCGCCATGGCCTTGGCAGTGACGGCGATAATGGGCAGGTGCCTCAACCGCGGGTTCCGCCGGATCCTGGTGATGGCCTCGAAACCATCCATCTCGGGCATCATCATATCCATCAGCACGATGTCTACCGGGTTGCCCTCGACTATGGTCAAGGCCTCCTTGCCATCCATGGCCGTCAGCACCTTCATCTTATGCTGCTCCAGCGCCTTTGACATGGAGAAAATGTTCCGCACATCGTCGTCGGCGACCAGCACCATCCTGTTCTTCAACACCTCGTCCAGGGCTCCCAGCCTGCCCATGGCGCTGTCCGAAGCCACATCCTTCGCTTCCCCTACCACATGCAGGAACAAAGAGACCTCGTCCAGCACCCGCTGATAGCTATGCGCCGTCTTCACCACGATGCTGTCGGCATATTGCCGCAGCCTCACCTCTTCCGCCTTGGAGATATTCATCCCCGTAAAGACGATGATGGGAAGGTTCTCGAAGACGGGGTTTTTCCGAATCATCTCCAGGGTATCTTCTTCCTCTTTACCGGCCTCGCGGCTGAGGATGACCCCATGCACCCCCTCTTTTCCCAGGACGGCCGCGCTCTGGACGATGGTCGGGGCGATCTCCATCTGCACCTCATGGGTGCTCAGGAAGTAGGCCAGGGCCTGCGCATGCCGCATATTGTCTTCCACGATCACGACCTTCCTGGCGCTCCTGTTCAGTAAGGTTTCAATGTTCTCGAAGACGCTATCCATATTCTCGAAGGCCGTCTGCTTGGAGATATAGTTCACGGCTCCCTTCTTGAGGCTTTCGTTCTTCACCTCGAAGCTGCTCATAATGTGCACCGGTATGGGCCTGGTCTGTGGATCCTTCTTCAATTCCTCCATGACCTCCCAGCCATTTTTCATCGGCAGCTGGATATCCAGCAGGATGCCCATGGGGCGGTATTGCCGGGCCATGCGGATGGCCACGTCGCCGCTCACCGCGACGATACCCTTGTATCCCTTCCGCCTGCTGAAGTCGAGCAGGCTCTGCGCGAAAAAGGTGTCGTCTTCCACGATGAGCAATACCTTATCCCCCGGCTTGAGCTCGCCCCTGTCGTCAGGGATCTCCGCCGGCGCTTCGGTCAGCGTGAAGACCTCTCCATGATGATGCCCATGCCTGAGACCCGGTACTGACTGCGGCACGCTCGCCACCGGAGCTTCGGCTACTTCTTCTATCTTGAACTGCGGGATGCTTACCGTAAACTCCGATCCCTCATTGGGGTGGCTGGTCAACAATATCTCTCCGCCCAGCAGCCTGGACAGCTCGCGGCTGATGGAAAGGCCAAGACCGGTCCCGCCATATTTGCGCCGGGTCGACCCATCGGCCTGCTGAAAGGCCTCGAAGATGAGCTGATGCTTGTCTTCGGGAATGCCAATGCCCGTATCCCGCACCAGGAATTCCAGGAAGGGAGACCGCCCGGCAGAAGGCCTCGCCACCAGCGTCACCGAACCCTTTTGCGTGAACTTAAAGGCATTAGACAGCAGGTTTTTCAGGATCTGCTCCAGCCGCATCTTGTCCGTGTCCAGCTGCGAAGGCGTGCCCGCTTCGATCACGATATGCAGGTCCAGATTCTTGTCTTTCGCTATCGGCCCGAAGAGCATGCGCATGTCGCCCATGACCTCTTCTACCGGTACGATGGTATGCTCCAGCTGGAGCTTGCCCGACTCTATCCGCGAAAGATCCAATATCTCATCAATGAGCTGCAGCAGCCCCTGCCCGCTATTCTGAATGACGCGTGCATATTCTGTTTGCTCGTCGCTCAGATTCTTCCCGTTGTTCTCCGACAAGAGCCGCGACAGCAGCAGAATAGAGTTCAACGGAGTCCGCAGCTCATGCGACATATTCGCCATGAATTCAGACTTGTATTTCGTAGTCAATGCCAGCTCCTCGGCCTTTTTCTGAATATCCAGGTTGCGGATCAGGATCAGCTGATTTTTCTCTTCCAGCGTACGGCTCCTTTCTTCCAGCTCCTGATTGGTCTGCATCAGCTCCTCCTGCTGCACCTTCAGCTCTTCTTCGGAGACCTGCAGCTTCTCGGCCTGCACCTCCAGCTCCAGGTTCAGACTCTCCAGTTCGCTATGCTGTGACTGCAGCTCCTCGGTCTGCGCCTGCGTCTCCTCCAGCAGCTCCTGCAGCCGGAGGCGGCTCTCGATGCTGTGGATGGCCGTTCCTATATTATCACCGATGCTGCTGAACAGCTCCAGCTCCCGGCTACTATAATCCTCCAGCGTCCCCAGCTCTATGACCCCTTTGACCTTCTTCTCATGGAAGAAGGGGAAGGCGACGATCGTCCGGGGCTTCAGCTCCCCACTGGTAAAGCTCACTACCCAGTCACCCGGCTGTATGTCTTTAACGAGCAGCCGCTTCCCGCCTTGCGCAGCCTGCCCTACCAGGCCCTCGCCCGACCTAACGGCCTTCCGGATGCCGCCGGGAAGCGCATAGCTGCCGTTGAGGTTGAGCTGCTGCGTCACCGGATCCAGCACATAAAAAGCCCCCACGAGGCTGCGGCTGTATTCCGAGATGTGTTCGATCACATTCGTCACCAGCTTCTGCATATCCGTCTCACCGACCATCTCCTCGTTGAGCCTGGCGATGCCGGTCTGCAGCCACTCCTTATCGGATAACAAACCAAAGGAGTATTCCAGCGATTCCGCCATTTTGTTCAAGGAGCCGCTGAGGACGCCAAGACTATCCTTCTGCTCGTCCGACACCCGCGTCTTGTACTGTCCCGCCGAGATCTGGTCGGCGATGCCGCTAATGATTTCGATACGCTGCGCAATATCGGCCTCCTTCTGCTGCAGCTCCGCATAGAGCTGCTGCCGCTCCAGAAAGTCTTTATGTACCCGGCTATAGAAGAATAGCGTGATGATGACGGAAAGCAGGGAAGCCGCTATGATCAGTATCGGGGTATAGCTGGAATAGGCCCGCACCCTTTCGGTCCGGATCACCAGCAGCCTGCGCTCCTCCGCCTGCATCCGCTCTACGACCTGCCGTACCTCGTCCATGTATCCCTTCCCCTTCGCCAGGTCCACCAGGGAGAAAATATTGTTCGTCCGCTTCTGGTCGATGACCTCCTGCAAAATGCCCATCCGGTTGGCGACGACATCATGCAGCTCCTTGACATTGGCCTGCTGCACGGGGTTGTCGACCGTCATACCCTGTATCGCGGCGATATTCTCCAAAGCACGCTCCCTTGCTCCCCAGTAAGGTCGCAGGAAGGCCGTATCGCCGGTCAGCAAATAACCACGCTGGCCCGTTTCGGCATCCTTGAGTGTCGAAAGGGTGCTGTTCAGCTCGCTGATCACGGAATCGGTATGGTCCACCCACTGCGATCCATCCAGCAAATTTCGGATGCTGCTGTAGCTGGCGACAGAAGTGATGATGAGAATAAGTAAGGAAAGTCCAAACCCGATCTGTAGATTACGCAGAATGCCGGGTCGAGAAACGATGTTCATTTGGGGTTAAATTTATATGAACGTCCCCGTGCCAACGGGAACCGAGAAATAAAAAGTAGATCCCTGTCCCGGCTCGCTCTCCACTCCAAATTCCCCCTCATGTCGCCGGATGATCTCCGCACAAATATACAAGCCGATGCCCAGCCCCTGGAACCGGTTGGCAGACTCTTCGACCCGGTAATACTTGCCGAAGATATTCTGCTGGTGGTCCTTCCGGATGCCGATGCCATAATCTTTCACTCGCACATATACACACCCATCCGGCTGCAGGCCACTCTCGATCAGCACCTCTTTGCGGTCTGGGGAATATTTCACGGCATTGGTAAGGTAATTGATGATCACCTGCTCGATCCTCGTCTCGTCGCCATAGATCTCGACCTCCGCCGCCCCCTTTCGCACGATCTCATAATCGGGATAGGTCTGGCGGATCATCTCCACCGCATTTGACAGCGTCGTCTCGAAATAGAATGGCTTCTTGTTGAACTTCAGCTTCCCGCTCTCTATCTTGGAAAGGTCCAGCAGGTCCACTATCAGGTTGTCCAGCTTCTGCACCTGCACCAGCGCCCGCTCCACATACGTACGGGTCGGGTCTTCCACGCCGATGCTCCGGTCCAGCAGCTGTACATAGGCCTTGATGGTCGTAAGCGGCGTCTTGAGCTCATGGCTGGCGATGCTGATGAATTCGTCCTTCCGCTTTACTGCCTGCTTCTGATCCTCGATGTCCGTAAAGGTCCCCACCCACTTGGTGATGGTGTCGCCCTCCCGGACGGGAATGGCCCGCAGCAAATGGCACCGATAGTCCTCCGAACCCTTGCGGCGCACCCGCACTTCCAGATCCAAAGCCTTCCCCGAAACCACCGTCTTCGCCCACTGCCGTCCCAGATCGAGATCGTCAGGGTGCGTCGGCGGAAACTCCCGCTTGCTAGGGGCATAATCAAGCCATTGCTCGTTCACGAATTCTATCTCGCCGTCAGCGCTGGTAGTAAAGGCGATCTGTGGAAGGGACTCCAGGATGGAATGCAGCTCACCCGCCCGCTCCTCCAGCTCGCCTTCCACTTTTTTGCGAAACTCTATCTCGCTGCGAAGACTGGCCTGGATTACATTGAGCTCGCGGTTCTGCTCGTATAGCCGATAGAAGGTCTTCACCTTCAGCAACAGGATATCCGGGTCTATGGGCTTGGTGATATAATCCATGCCGCCGGCACTATAGCCCTTGGTGATGAACTTCTTATCTGTACTGGCAGCGGAAAGGAACAGGATCGGAATGTCCCGGGCCTTGCTGTAGCCGCTGATGGCCTCCGCGACCTCAAATCCATCCATCCCGGGCATCTGCACATCCAGGATGATCAGGGCATAAGGATTCCGGAGTATTTTCTTAAGGGCCTCCTCGCCGCTGAGCGCCGTATCGGTAGGAAAAGAATGCAACTCCAAAATGGTCTTCAGCGAAAAGATGTTCTCCGGCTTGTCGTCGACGATCAGTATCATACTAGTTCCAAATGTAAGGTATAAAACACTTTCTGATGGCGCGGGAATTGTAGAACTATTTCTACAATTTTTCAGCCCTAACAGCGTGCCAATTTTTGTTTTTGAGGTGTTTTGTGTGCAAACCGGCCTTCCCCCTGTTTGGATTGATAATTGAACTTATTATGGTAATTACATAACTTATGCAGCAGCCCGCTCTCAACCGGTATCAACGAACCAAAATTCGCGTGCGCGAGAAGAGAAGTCAATGGAAGGAGTACTTCTACCGCGCCGGCGACCTGACTGCCTTCATGCTGCGATTCTTCCGGGAAGCCGTCAAGCCGCCCTACGAATTCAGGGAGATACTCTATCAATGTTATCTGGTAGGATATAAATCGACCTTCCTCATCGGCCTTACCGCCTTTATCATGGGGGCAGTCCTGACCATCCAGACCCGGCCTTCCATGGCGGCCTTCGGGGCCATCTCCATGATCCCCGGTATGGTTGCGGTGTCCGTCGTCCGGGAGATAGGACCGGTCATCACCGCCATCATCTGCTGCGGGAAAATTGGCTCGCGCATGGGAGCGGAACTGGGCAGCATGCGGGTGACCGAACAGATCGACGCCATGGAAGTCTCGGCTATCAACCCCTTCCACTACCTGGTGGTCACCCGGACGATAGCCACCACGCTGATGGTTCCCCTGCTGTCCATCTTTGCCGACCTCATCGCCTTCATTGGCAGTGAGCTGGCCATGAATATCCATGACAGCACTTCCTTCCGGCATTTCTTCCAGGCAGCAATGGTCCACCTGGAGTTCATCGACATCTTTCCCGCTATCATAAAGACATTCTTCTTCGGCTATGTTATCGGCATCATCGGCTGCTACAAAGGGTTCCGCGCCCGCCGGGGAACGGAGAGCGTCGGCATCGCCGCCAACAGCGCCGTGGTAGCTTCTTCGCTGGCCGTGTTCATTATCGATATGCTTGCGGCGCAGATCACCGACCTATTATAAAACATATGAAACAACAGAACGATACCGACCCAACCATCGAACCTCAGGCGCCCGGCCGCGGGGACGAGGGTGCCGCACAGGAGGCAGAGGCCATGGACGACGTCGAAACAAAGGACGAAGACGAAGACGACGATGCCGGCCAGGAAGCGCCCGAACCGCCGCCGCCTGAACCGACCACGGACACGAACGTCCAGCCGGATGAGGAAGCATCCCTCGCCGCCGTGAAAGAAGAGCCCGTGATCACGATCCGTGGATTGACTAAAGCCTTCGGCGACCACGCTGTGCTGCAAGGGGTAGATCTCCATGTAAAAAAAGGAGAGAACCTCGTGATCCTCGGTAAATCGGGAACTGGAAAATCCGTGCTGATCAAATGCCTCGTAGCCCTCGAGTGGCCCGACAGCGGCACGATCACGATACTCGGCCAGGATATCTCTACCCTCAATTACGTCGAGATGAACGCCCTCCGCCTCCGGACGGGCTTTCTCTTCCAGAATGCCGCCCTCTACGATTCGATGACGGTCCGCGAAAACCTCAATTTCCCCCTGCGGCAGCACAAGAAGAATATGCCACAGGAAGAAAAAGACGGCCTGATCCACGAAATGCTGGAGAACGTCGGCCTCGCCGACTCTATCGATCAGATGCCCTCGAAGCTGTCGGGCGGACAAAGCAAGCGTATCGGCCTCGCCCGCACGCTGATCCTGCGGCCGGAGATCATGCTCTACGATGAGCCCACTACCGGGCTGGACACCGGCACCGCCAAAGAGATCAGCGAGCTCATCGTCACGACCAAGAAAAAATACAATATCACATCCATTACCATTACGCACGACATGGCCTGTGCAAAGATGACGGCCGACAGGAT
>JAMFRX010000647.1 GCA_026224995.1 Puia dinghuensis | reverse complement strand
CAGCGGCCTGCACTTCATCAACCCCCTGATGGACGTCACAAAAATGGATATCAAAACCCAGAACTACACCATGAGCGCCGTCAAGGATGAAGGGGCCAAAGAAGGCGACGACGCCATCCGCGTGCTCACCTCCGACGGACTGGAAGTGGTCATCGACCTCACAGTCCTGTATAAGGTCTTACCCGGCGACGCGCCTAAGATCCTACGCGAAACGGGACTGGATTACACAGACAAGATCGTCCGCCCCCTCTGCCGTACCAAGATCAGGGACAATGCGGTCTACTACGACGCCGTTTCCCTCTATTCGGTCAAAAGGGATGAATTCCAAACGCGGATCTTCCAGAACATCACCGGCGAATTCCAAAAACGGGGCCTGCTTCTGGAGCAGCTGCTCATCCGCAACATCACCCTGCCCCAGGCCGTCAAGACCAGCATCGAACAAAAGATGTCGGCGGAACAGGATGCCCAGAAAATGCAATACGTCCTCCAGAAAGAACAGCAGGAAGCGCAGCGTAAACGGGTAGAAGCGCAGGGTATCGCCGACTACCAGCATATCATCAGCGAAAGCCTTACCGACCGCCAGCTGCAATATGAAAGCATAAAGGCACAGCTGGAGATCGCCAAGTCAGCCAATGCCAAGGTCATCATCATGGGGAAAGGCTCGACGCCCTTAATGGTCGACACCAAGAATTAGGTTACCCAGGCCGGGGTCACTAACTAACTCATTACCAGTTATCTCCCCGGTGGCGATCGCGTGGCACAAGTTTGGCATAGCTAAGCATTATTAACTAAAATGCAAATCATATGTTACGCTGGACACTCATTTTTCTCATCGTCGCGATCGTCGCCGGTGTATTCGGCTTCTTCGGCATTGCCGCAGGCGCAGCTTCCATCGCCAAGATCCTGTTCTTTATTTTTATTGTACTGTTCCTTGTCTCCTTTATCTCAGGAAGAAGGAGCAGAATTGAATAAGTTATGCCAGCGTCAGGTAGTCCTCTATCTATAGGGGATTACCTGCGCTTCATGACTTCAAGAAAAAAGCTGTTCTCCAGCAGCAAAGCAAAGTCATCCGGCTGATTGATGATGACATTATGTTCCCTGGGGCTATGAACAAATAAAATTTTGTTTGCCCTAATGGTCGCCGGTTTGACATCGCCCTCCTCGCAAAGCTTGTAAGGGACTCGCGCTTCCATCAATCGCAGTTGCATCGTATCGCTCATTTTATCAGGACCATAGCCTTTATTGGTAAACCAATGGACAAAATGATGTCCGTCCTGCATCGCCCACTGCGTAAACCCGTTCACATGGCTGTATAAAGCGTCGAACAGGAATACCTCATCCACAGGCTGCTGGCCATTTTCCAGTATGTTGGCGATCGCCAGGAACCCGCCGCTATGCCCGGCAAGAAGGATATGGCCGGGCCGGGCAGCTGAAGATACGGCGCCATCCCGCTTCAGTGCTTCCACAACGTCTTCCACCAATAGCTTGAACATCCCTTTTTCACTCAGCTTACCCGCATAGCTATCCGCGGCATTCTTTGCCGCCTCAGGCAAGACCAGTACGGCATTACGATGGGCAGCGGCAAACTGGCTGTCGAGCCCGTAGAAACGCAAGGCCGTATCTATATTATTATGCCAGCCATGGAACCAAAAGATAAGATCCACCGTCTTGCCGGCGTGAAGATCCCGCGGGATCACCAGCAGGACCGAACTATCGTCGTAATGCCCTGCCTTCGGCTGCAAGATACCATCCCCGTCAACATGCCCATTGTTTCTGGCCGTATCCGGAAAACAGTTATGGGTAGAATAAATGCGCAGCTGCCGGATCTCCCCTTGCTGCGCCAGCAGGCCCGAAGACAATAAGATGCAGATCGATATATGAATTAGAGGTTTCATCATCTTAACCGCGCCGTCAATCCAATGGTCAGCCAAAGGTCTTTGTTGACCTCCGTTTGATTCCGTAAAGGATACAGCGAATAAGGCGACCCAAAATAACGCGACTCGACCCGCAGCAAGGCATCATTGGTGATCGCCAGATTATATCCGAGACTGGCGCTCCCCAGCCGGAATCCCGGCGCATTGGTCACCGGCTTAATCAACACGTCAAACGGATCGTCAAAATGCTCAACCCTGACGGAAAAAGAGCTCCCATGCGAAAAGGAGTATTTCGCACATAAGTTGGCGTTCCACCATTGCCTGGTCTTTATCGCATCGCCCTCCACTCTCCGCTGCAATCCGGAATAGGCATCCCCACTAAAGCTCCATTCGTCCGACGGAGAATACGTCGCATACAGGTCGGAAAAATACCGCGTCCGATAACCCGGGTTGCTAACCGAGCTCTCATTGCCGATATAGGTATTCCAATTGATATCCCATTTGGTGTTAGGCTTATATTCCAGCTGCGTACCATAGTCCAGCGGGTCATGCTGCGACTCGATCACCTGCCAGCCATTCAGCAAGTAAAAGTACCCGGTCCACTTGGCCCCAAATGGCACCGTAAGCTTGGCCCCCGTAAGGTAGTAAGGCGTGTTCTCCGCTCCTAGCGACCTGGTATAGGTGATCTGATCGAAGGAGTACACCGTCTCATTGGTATACGGTGAGCTGATAACACCCGCATCAAGCCAGATCTCCTTATTCTTGAAGATGCGTACGCCCACATTCGCCTCCAGGATATTCTGCAGCGTCTGCCGCTCCAAAGCATAGTTGGCATTCATATAAGTGCCATAGCCGGGCGTAAACGTGGCCCTGATCCTGTCGGTGGTATATTTCAGGCTGATATAAGCCAGGTCCAGGTTGACCTCGTTGTCGCGGTTATAGTTAACCATATACGGCCGCGTCCCCCCCACGGGATGGCTAAAGGCATAGGAATAATATACATCTACATAGCCTTCCAGCGACAGCTTCCCCTTCAGCAGCGCCGCCTTCAGCGACGAATCCGGCTTGTCCTGGGCGGATGACATCCCAAAAACAAAGGATAAAAGTATGGCTATAGCTCCCCGGGCGGTCATAGGCTAACCTCCTGCTTCCCCGCATGCAACGCCCGCTCCTGCCCATTCCAATAGAACCTTCCTTCCGTAGCGGGCGGTAGTTCTATCTCTCCGCTTATCCCATCCGCTCCCTTTCTTATAAACCACACCTTGATCATCCCTTTAGGATGCGGCATCAGTCCATGCACTTCTTTAAGCTCACCCAGCGCCGGGCGTATCTCTACCGTGGTAAACCCTGGCGAGGCCGGGTTGATCCCACAGATAGTAGAAAGAAGATCATAGATGGGACTGGCGCTCCAGGCATGGCAATCGCTTCGCGTAGGATCGGGGTTCTCCGCAAACGTCGTCAGCCCATTCGCGATCATGTCCCTCCAGGGTTTAAGCGAAGAATAGTAGAGATTGGCCATGCCCGCCTGCTTGAGGGCCCTGGTCAGATAAAAGCGGTAGTAAAAAGTACACTGGCTCAGCGTGCTGTCATCGAGCACATGACGCATGACCCCCTTGGCCTGGGCCGCCGGCACGCTGCCCGTAAGCACCCCCATGATGCTGGCATGCTGACTATAGCTGGACTTACCCGGCGTATTCGCCATCTCACCCCTCGCCGCATCAAAGCATTGCTCATAGGTCCGCTTGGTCAATATCCGCGCTAAAGATGTATAATGGCTAAAAGCAGCCGTATCGCCATAGTACGCAAACAGCGGCGCGGCTTGCTGCAAGGTATAGGCGAATTGCAGCGTGATGATGGAGCTGTTCCCATCGGTAGCGCCATCAGGCACTCCGCCGGGGAAATGTGTATTCCAGTCTACGAACCCCCACCACTCCATCGGGCCTAGCAGCTGCTTGCTGGGATCGATCTTTTTCTCATACCAGTCCAGCACCCCTTTTACGGCAAAGAGCTTTTGCCGGATAAAGTCGTCATCCTTCCGGTGCATCCAGTAATCATAGAGCATGCTGACCCAAAAAAGCGAAAACGGTGGGATCACCTGCAGCCGATTGCTCGGATACCTTCCCTGCGTCAGCCCCTCCGATACCCTCGAATTATAAAAATCGGTTATCGCCTTCCGCATCAGCCTGTCGTCGCCCGCGATATACAGCGAGATCAGGCTCTGTATTCGCGTATCCGCCTCATACTGCAATTGCTCATAGTATGGACAGTCGAAATAGTTTTCACCCGCACAGAGCCTTGCCGTCCGCCAGCCGATATCCCATAGCGCCTTCAGGGAGGTGTCGTTGCTGGAGAAGCTGGCCTGCT
>JAMFRX010000646.1 GCA_026224995.1 Puia dinghuensis | reverse complement strand
GTGCATAAGGGGAGGACATGGGTAGAGTCCACTGAGGGGAAGGGTTCGACCTTTTATTTTAGCTTGCCGGTGAATTCGGGCGCCGCCCAGTAGGCCTGGCCGCCGGGCGCAGGTCCTAGCCGACGACCCCGCCGCCGATCAAAGCCGTTTGAGCGCCTGGTCCAGATCGTCCAGCAGATCATCCACATTCTCTATCCCCACCGAATAACGGATCAACCCTTCCGGGATGCCCAATAGCGCCCGCTGTTCCGGCGTCAGCTCCACGTGACTCGTCGTCCGAGGTGGTCCCGCCAGCGTGCTCACCGAGCCGAGGCTCGCCGCCAGGTGGGCGAGCTTCAATGCCGGCAGGAAGGCGCTCACAAGGTCGTACCCACCGTCCAGCGAAAAGCTCATCATCCCGCCGAAACCCCGCATCTGTGACTTGGCTATTGCATGCCCTTCGTGGGATTCCAGGCCGGGGTAATAGACGGCTTTTATCTTCGGATGCCCCTGCAACCACTGCGCAATACGCATCGCCGAAGCATTCTGCCGTTCGATCCGCAGCTCCAGCGTCTTCATGCCGCGGGCGATCATATAAGCGGGATCGGCCTGGAGGCTGGCGCCGTTGATCTCGCGAAAGGCAAAGACCTTATCCACCAGCTGCTTGCTGCCAGCGATCAGTCCGCCCATGGCGTCGGAGTGGCCGCAGAGGAATTTCGTGGCGCTATGGATCACCAGGTCGGCGCCGAGCTCCAGCGGATTCTGATTGATGGGTGTTGCGAACGTATTGTCCACGAGCGTGATCGCCCCGACCTTTTTTGCGGCCGCGGCGAGGCGTTTGATATCGACGATCTTCAGGGTGGGGTTGGTAGGCGTCTCCAGGTAGAGCACGTCGCAACCTCCGGCGATGGCCGCTTCCAGGGCCTCGTGGTCCGTAGTTTCACATAAGGTCACGTTGATGCCGTACTTAGGGAGGAAATCGAGGAACAGCTTGCTGGTGCCGCCGTAGCTATCTTTGATCGAGATGACCTTCTTGCCTGCCGTCAGGAACGTGAAGAGGCTGTTGCTGATGGCGGCCATACCCGTAGAGAAAGCCGTCGCCGCCTCCGCGCCTTCCAGCACGCGGATCTTCTCTTCCAGGGCCGCGACCGTGGGGTTGGTATTGCGGCTGTAGATATAGCCCGGGGACTTGCCGGTGGCCACGGCGTACCATTCATCCAGGTCGGTATACGAGAACGCTACGCTGTTGACAATCGGCGTGGTTGCGGCGCCCTTGGTATTTACATTCCCTTCGCCTGCCCATACGGCTGCTGTTCCTTTTTTTACACTCATGTTATTTCTCTTTTATAAAATTCAGATCGTCGAAGCTGATATCGGAGTCGGGGTCGATCACCTTGAGCCGTACGCTCTCGATTTCGCCATCCGGTCCGCGCTCAAAAGACACGTAAGAGTCCGCTCTCAGTGCAGGATTCCTGAACACCGCTTTGAAGGTCTCATACTGAAAAGGCTCCAGCCTGGCCACGAATTGCGGCGTCTGCCGGAATTTTAGTGACAGCCCGGAGGAATCCTTTTCGATGATCAGATCGCCATAGAATTTATCGTTATACTTGCCCGCATACAGTGGTGATAGCAATGGCTGTGGCGCCGTCGCCGCCGGCCGGATCAGTGCCCGCTGCCAGCTCCGCTGGGTCTCCGCCCTTGAGCTGTCCAGCTGCCTCCTGTAGCCGGAGACCCAGTTAAAGGGCGGATTGCCCATAAAATGATCCAGTAGCTGATAGATCAGCGCCCAGTAGGCGCCCGTGCTCTCCTGGTTGGTGAGCACCGCGATGCCCAGCTTCAGCTTCGGAACCAGGATCACCTGCGACACATAGCCATCCAGCTTTCCGCCATGGCCGATCACCTTGATAGGGCCGTAATTAAAAATGCGCATCCCCAGGGCATAGCCGCAGAAATCCATCTGTGCCGGCGCCAGTTCAGCGGGCACCGTGCCGATGCTTACCGGCGTGACCACCTTCCAGAGATCATGGGCCGAATGCGCCAGCAGCTCCGAGCCCGGAACGCGACCCGAATCCAACTGTGCCACCAGCCACTTGCCCATATCTACCGCATTGCTGCAGATGCCCCCCGCCGGGTCCGCTGCGTCGCCGATCTCCTGTTCGAGATAGCGGTCTACCGGCAGGACGCCGTGTTCCATACGGAGATGGCCCGTGGCGATATTGGCAGCCTGTTTTAGGCTGCTGAAGCGCGCCAGGCTCTCCGTCATCCCCATCTTGTCCAGGATGCGGGTCTTGATGAACTCCTCATAACCCATCTGGCTGACGTTAGCGATCACCTCGCCGGCCGCGACGTAGAGAATATTGTCATAGGCATAAGTGGTGCGGAAGCTGTTGACCAGGGGGATCTTCTTCACTTTTTCCAGGATCTCGCGGCGGCTATAGGTAGAAGGTGGGAACAGGAGGATATCGCCTGCGAAGGCCGGGATACCGCTATGGTGGACCAGCAGGTCGCGAATCGTCATCTCCATGGTGACCCAGGGGTCCGACATGCGGAACCAGGGCAGGTGGTCGATCACGGGGTCATCCCATTTGAGCTTGCCTTCATCCACCAGGATGGCAAGGGCCATGGCGGTGAAAGCCTTGGTGTTGGAGGCGATGGGGAAGAGGGTATGTTCGTCTACTTTTTCCGGCCGGCCGGCGCGTTTCAGGCCATAGCCTTTGGCAAGGAGGATCTTGCCGTCTTTTACGACGGTGAGGCTGAGGCCGGGGACGCTGAAGGTCTTGAGGATGGTGTCGACGTAGTGGTCTAAGCTGGCCGGCAGCGGGCTGCCGTTGTGCTGCGCCGCCGGCTGGGCGTGCAGCGACTGAATGAAGAGCAAGACGATGGCTAGCATAGCCGTGCCTGGCCGGGTAGGGAAATGGTAGTAGGACATGCAGTTGTATTGGGAGTACCGGCAACTAAGGGATTACCGGTTATCGGAAGATAGCCATTTTTTGGCAATCGGCGGCTTATTCGGGAGCAAAAAGAATTTCCTAAAAGGTAGTATATTTGCTACCTTTAGTAGAGCAAACGGCGTTCCTATGAAGTCGAGCGAATTACACCGAAAGGTCAAAAGGAATGGGTGGATACACACACGAACGGTTGGCAGTCATTACATTTATGAAAAAGATGGCCGCACTTATCCCGTACCCTACCATGGGGCGAAGGAGATCGGTAAAGGATTGGAGAAGAAGATTATCAAAGAAATGGAACTTAAGTAGTCTTATCCCTTCATATAAATCAGGTTCAGCATGAAATTGATCAAAGTGATCATCGAAAAGACCAAAAACATGTATTCTTCCTACGCGGAGAATGTACCAGGCCTGTACGGCGGCGGCGCAACCGTCGAAGAAGCAAAAGCATCCATCTTAGATGCAATCAGGCTCTTGCAAGCCTATAACGACAAAAAGAACATTCCCGCCATCCTCAAAAGCAATTACACCATCGTATACAAATACGATACGGAAAGCTTTCTCCGGCACTACAAGGGGATCTTCACCAATTCTGCATTGGAACGTATCACCGGAATCAATCAAAAGCAGTTTCAGCACTATGCTTCGGGTTTGAAAAAGCCCAGACGGGCGCAGGCAAAAAAGATCGAAACGGCCTTGCACAAGCTGGGCAGCGAGCTGCTGGCGCTGGAGCTTTAATGGCTGATCGGGCCAGGACCTCGAGATAATCGCAAAAATATTTGCGTAACTCAAAAGTTACCTATACCTTCGTGTAACTTAAAAGTTACTCAATCATGTCAAAGACCATCAAACACCAATTCTTCTTCCCCCATCCCCCCGAAAAGATCTGGGAATACCTCACCAATTCCGAGCTCCTCGAGCTCTGGCTCATGAAGAACGACTTCCAGCCGATCCTGGGGCTTGACTTTCAATTTGTGATAAAACCCATTCCAAGCCTGGAATTCGATGGCATCTGCTACTGCAAGGTGCTCGAGATCGTTCCATTCAAAAAACTATCCTACACCTGGACCGGCGGCCCCGGCGATGGCAAGATCACGCTGGATACCGTCGTCGTCTGGCGGCTTGAACCGAAAGACAAGGGTACCGAGCTTTTCCTGGAGCATAGCGGCTTCGGAAAATTGGAGAACGTGAACTTCTTCGCCGGAATGAACGATGGCTGGGTCAAGCAGGTCCAAAAGATCACCGATCACTTATACACTTTAAAATATGGCAACACCAAAGCTTGACGCCTTCCAGGTCATCGGCGACCCCAGCAGGAGAAAGATGCTCATGCTGCTCTCGGCCGATAGCCTGACCATCAATAGCCTGGCGGAAAATTTCCAGATGAGCCGGCCCGCCGTTTCCAAGCACGTGAAGATCCTGTACAGTGCGGGATTCATCAGCATTAAAGACGTCGGCCGGGAACGGTATTGCACCCTGCAAAAAGATGGCTTCGAAGAGCTGCAGGCGTGGTTAGCTTACTTCGATCAGTTCTGGACCTCCAGATTCAAGAAACTAGAAAATCTATTAAACAACAAAGCATGACCACACAGGAAGTCGCGGCGCGGTTCCACGAGCTGGCGCAGCAGGAAAAATGGTTTCAGATCCAGGACGAATTCTTTGCCGATGATGTACGAAGCATCGACCCGCCCGGTTCCCCGTACATGGGCTATGCCGAAGGCAAGGCCGCCGTTCGCCAAAAAGGCGAGGACTTTGTGAGTAAGGTCCGGGAAGTTCACAGGGCCTATACCACGCAGCCCGTTATCGGCGGGAATCATTTTTCGGTCGGGCGGGAAATGGACATTACCGTGGAAGGCTTCGGCAGGATCCATATCGACGAGATCATGCTGTATGAAGTCAAAGCCGGCAAGATCGTGCTGGAACAATTCTTTTATTAAAAAATCCATTCACAGTCATGAAAATAGGAATCATCGGTTCGGGCGCCATGGGGCGCCACTTCGCATCAAAATTCGCGGACTTGGGACATACGGTTTCAATCGCCAACTCCCGGGGCCCGGCCTCCTTACAGCAATTTGCGGCGGAAACAGGTACCGAGGCCGCCACGGTGGAAGAGGCGATGAGCGACAAGGATGTCATCATCGTTTCGATCCCGCAAAAAAATGTGCCGGAGCTTCCCAAACCCCTGTTCGCAAAGCTGCCCAAGGGCGTGGTCGTCATCGACACCTGCAACTATTACCCGGATATCCGCGATGGCGTCATCCCGGAGCTGGAACAAAGCGGCATCGACAGTCTGTGGGTCCAGGAGCAGCTGGGCGTTCCTCTAGTCAAAGTCTTCAACTCCATTACGGCGGAAAGCATTACGACGCTGGGCAGGCCAAAAGGGGATAATGACAGGATCGCCTTAGCCGTTTCGGGTGACAATGCGAAAAAGAAAGAAACTGCCTTTGGGCTGGTGGAAGCCCTGGGCTTCGATCCTTTCGACGTGGGTACCATCGCGCAATCCTGGAAACAGCAGCCCGGTTCCTCTATCTATTGCCGGGACCTCAGGTTGGCGGAATTAAAAAAGCGGGTGGTTGCCATGGGGGACGATTGGTCCGCGATGCGGGAAGCGATCAGGGAAGAACATCGTGCCAACATGGCGCTGATCATCGTAGACTACGCGGCCTATCTAAAGAGCCTCAAAGAGGACTAATTCCAGGTCTTCTCGCCTTTTTTGATCTTCTCCAGCGTGGCCTGCAGCCTGGGCTTCGCGTCCTCCGCGGAAAGGTCGATCGCCTTCTGTTCCCAGACGATAGCCTCGTCTTTCTTCCCCATTTTGTACAGGATGTTCGCATACGTGTCCATGTACATAGGGTTGGGCTTATCCTGGAAAGAGCGCTTAGACCACTCGAGCGCATCCGTCACGCAGGTCATATCATGGCAGTAGGTGAAGACGATGTAGGCGTAGTCGTCCAGTTCGCCGGGAGTAGCGTGGACGCCATACCTGGTCATATACTCGACGATAGCCGGCTGAAAATGCGACCAGTCTTCTTTGTATTCATAAAAGAACAGCTTTGTCCGCAGCGTGACTTCCTCGGCCTGGGCGGGATAACCGGCTGCGATAGCCGACTGGACTTTTTTCCAGTTGGGGTCGCCGGTGGCGTGGATCAGCGGCCATACGAATTTCTGGACAAGGATCCCATTCAAATGGTCCTCGGCGATACCCGCGCCCATCACGGAGTCGACCCGCGCGGTGTTGCCAGATAGGATGGAAAAGCCTTTGTCGGTGGTCGATCCGGTATAGTCCATCAACACTTCGAGGGCGCCGTGGGTGTAGAGATCGGGCTGGCTGGCATAATAGGCTTCCGCGATTGGGCTGCCTTCATGGTTATCGGAGAGCGAATTTGCTTCCAGCGCCAGGCGGCGGAGGAATGCGCTGTCGCGACGGCCGTCATGGAACTGCTGTATGGCCGTATAATATTGTTTCGTAGTGTCGAAACTCTGGCGGACCTGCTCGATAAAACTCTTGACCACCGGATTGGAGCCGACCAGGCGGTGCAGGGGGCGGCCATCCGGGGCGAAGATCAGGTAGGTGGGGAAGGCATTGATGTGATAGCCCGTCATCAGCGCATGCGCATCGGCATACCAGGTCTTTGTTTCCGCATTGTCTTTGGCGCTGGTGTCCAGCTGGACCGCGACGTTGAGGAATTTATCATTGAAGAAGCTGCCCGCCTCTGCCGTGGGGAAGACGGTGGTGGCCATAAACTTACAGGGGCCGCACCAGGTGGTGTAGCAGTCTACGAAGATATACTTGTTCTCTGCCCTGGCCTTGGCCTGGATGGCGGACCAGCTGAGGCCGTGCTCGAATTGCATGCCCTTGTCCTGGGCGGCGGCGGTGAAAGGAAGGAGGAGCAGGAGAAAACGGTGCATAAGAGGCTTTTGCACAATTTAGGTAAGTTTAGGCTTCCGCGCCAGTAAGGCCTTGACTTTCCGGCTGAACCGGAAATAATATTCTTTGTTGAAGAGCTGGCTATCGTGCAGCGCCTTGTAGATGAGAAAGATGCCGATTGGTGTCAGAACATATGTCGCCATCCACATGCCGCCCACGGGGGTCAGGACGCTTTGACTGGCGAGCTTTTTACCAAAATTATTCAGCAGGAAGAAGATCACGAAGAACACCACGGCGAAGACCAGGGGCAAGCCGATGCCGCCCTTGCGGATAATGGAGCCCAGTGGGGCGCCGATGAGGAACATCACGAGGCAGGCCACGGCGAGAGTGATCTTTTCGTGCCAGGCCATCTGGTGCTCGCGGAGGCTCTTCTGTTCGGCGGCGTAGAGCGCTACCGGCTGGTATAAGGCTACTTTGCTCTGGTTGACGAT
>JAMFRX010000645.1 GCA_026224995.1 Puia dinghuensis | reverse complement strand
AACCCTACCACCGAAACCATGGTCTCCATGACCGTCCAGGTGGCGAAGGTCTGGCGGATGGTGAGGTTGAAATATTCCTTGAAAAGCCAGAAGCCGCCGTCGTTGACATGGGAGAAGGTCATGCTCCCCGCCCCTATGGCCAGCACCATGAGCTCCGGCTGGATGGCGGACTGCTGCAGCAGGGGCAGCAGTATTCCTACCGTCGTGAGCGCCGCTACCGTGGAAGAGCCGGTGCAGATGCGGATGAGGGCGGCGATGCACCAACCCAGGAGAAGAGGCGAAATGGAGGTATTGACCAGCTTCGCGATATAGCCGTTGACGCCGGCTTCTGTCATCACCTGCATGAACGCGCCTGCGCCTGCGATGATCAGCAGCACAGGCGCTATGCCTTTGAAGGCATCCTGCAGGGAATGCATCACGTCGCGCATGTTCCGGCCCCGCTTGAGGCCGAGCAGCCAGACTGCTGCCAGCACGGCGATAAGCATGGCGATATTGGGTTCACCGATGAAGGCGATACTATTCTTGATCGTTCCGGTTCCGGGGATAAGCCCGGATATGGTGGTAGCCGTGAGCAGGAGCAGCGGCATGAGCGCCGTTAAAAGACTTATGCCCAGCCCCGGCAGCTGGTGCGGCTCGAGGAGCTTCACGGTCAGCAGCGCGGGGTTGGGTACCGATTTGTATTTGCGCATGGTCTTTCCGAAGACGATCCCCGACAGGATGATGGTCGGCGCCCCTACTATGAGGCCATAGAGCAATGTTTTCCCGATACTGGCGTGCAGCTGCCCCGCTATAGCCGTGGCGGAGGGGTGGGGCGGCAGGAAGCCATGAGCTACGGAAAGGGCCGCGAGAACGGGGAGGCCGAGGTATAAGAGCGGTAGTCCGGTGGAAGCGCCAACGGCGAAGACCAGCGGCATCAGCACCATGAAGCCGGCCGAATAGAACATCGGGAGACCTACGAGGAATCCCGACAGGGCCATCGCCCACTGGATGCGGCGGATGCCCGATAGCTTCACCAGGGACTGTGTGATCTGCTGGGCCGCGCCGCTGTCCGCGATGAGCCTGCCCAGCATAGCGCCGAAGCCCAGGATGATGACCAGCGATCCCATGATGCTGCCGATCCCTTTTTGGATCGCGCTCGTGAGCTGGTGGACGTCGAGGCCGCAGGCCAGTCCCAGACCTATGCAGACTATGATAAAGGAAATGAAAGTGTCCAGCCGGGCCCAGGTGACCAGCAGGACCAGGCATAGAATACCGAGAAAGGACAGTAGTAACGGCATGAGGGATTAAAGATACAAAAAGACCTTGGGTCCTTTGGCCGGGGTCAAAACTAAATCCCCCCGGAGAACCGGGGCAAAGCCGGTCACAGACCGGCTGGCCGAAGGCCAATAAAAAGACCTTTTTGTGCCGGGTGGGGCCAAATTTCAAAGGCCCTGCCCGGCACAAAAATCCCCCCGGAGAACCGGGGGGAATAAAACAACTAAAAACAAACTATTGTGCGTTGATGGCTAGTCAGGACGTTTGCCATCTAAGAACGTATTGATCGTACTGATCTCCGTGTTGTTGTTCTCGTCGGTCTTGACTTCGTAGTTGCTGTAGAAGTTCTCGACATTGGAGATCGTGTTGTAGAGTTCCAAATTACGGCGGATGTAGGCCGGCACAGTTTCGAACTCATTATTCGGGTCGGCAGCATTGACATTGAACGACAAGTTGCGCAACTTGTTGATGCGGTCGGCTGCACGGCGTTTCAGATCATCCGCATCGTCCTGCGCAGCAGGCTCCTCTACGGGTAAGCTTGGCACCGAAAGCGAGTGAGTTTGATGGGCCCCAGGCTCATCCGCCGTCGAATCCGTCTCCCTGAATACCAGCTGCATGTCGGGGGAATCGTCTTCTTCCCTGGATGGTTCCGGCGCGTTGGTGTTAAGGGTCGGCTCTTTTAAAGGACTGTTGTGTTCAGGCATCGCCGTTGGAGAACCTCCGGCCGCCGAAGGGTTGGATTGTTTGTCGTTCCAGGGATCTTCTGCATAGATATTGGATGGCCTTGCAAGGTATCCTCCCGACGCTGCAGACGCAGGAGAACGTTTTGGGGCGGTTGGCGCCTGATCTTTTATCGGTGGTGTGGGTTCTGGGTCCGGGGAGAGCACCCATTCGATGCGGGGGGAGCGGTCTTCCACCGGCTTGGCGGGCTGGGCTGACGCAGCGCCGGGCATGGACCCGGCTGAACCGGCCGGCGCAGGGACACCTGCCGGCATGATAACGGAGGTGTGAATGGCCGTGATCGGCGTTTGCGGGTTCGGCTCATCCATTGAAAACAGGGTAAGGGCGGAAGCCTGTGCGGGCGCCTTGTCAACCAGCTTCGGCTGAAGGGCATCCGGTAATGGAGCGGGAGGTGTATCCTGTTCCATTACCGGTGAGGATCCTTGTGGTTGCCGCGATACGGCATTAAGGATGGGTTCCTTCGGGTGGGTGGATTCGTTTGCAATTTCTACAGAGGGGAGTACAGGCCGTTTTTCTTTAGGGTGCTCTTCTGCAGGCAAGTTCAGCGGCAGGAGGATCTTCTCCTCCTTTTTGGGTGCGGGATTGGCTTCGGCATGGGAAGGGAAAGGGTCTTTATGCTCAAAGCCCGTAGCGATAAGGGTGATGCCTAAGCTCGAGCCCAGGGCATTGTCGTAACCAAGACCGAGGATCACATCGGTATGTTCGCCGGCCCGGCTGAGCAGATAGTTCTGGATGATATCGACCTCATCCATAGTGAATTCATGCTCGCCTTCGCTGGAGTTGATGTTGATCAGTATCCATTTAGCGCCGCTGATGTCGTTATCATTCAGCAGCGGGGAATTGAGGGTCTCTTCGATGGCCTTTTGAGCGCGGTTATCGCCTTTAGCGGTGGCGCTGCCGAGGATGGCTACCCCACCATTGCGCATGACGGTACAGACGTCCGCGAAATCCACGTTTATCTGACCGGTGCTGTTGATCACGTCGGTGATGCACTTGGCGGCCGTCGCCAGGATATTGTCTGCTTTGGCGAAGGCCTCCTTCATCTTGAGGTTGCCGAACTGATGACGCAGCTTGTCGTTGCTGATGACCAGCAGGGTGTCGACATACTGCTTCATCACCCGAATGCCTTCTTCTGCCTGTTGCTGCCGTTTCCGGCCTTCGTAGGAGAAGGGGGTCGTGATGATGCCCACCGTGAGGATGCCCAGGTCCTTACAGATCTTGGAGATGATGGGGGCCCCGCCGGTGCCGGTACCGCCGCCCATGCCGGCCGTAATAAAGGCCATTTTGGTATTCACTTCGAGGATGCCTTTGATCTCCTCCAGGCTTTCTTCTGTCGCTTGTCTGCCGATGTCCGGATTGGCGCCGGCTCCCAGGCCCTGTGTCAGGTGGGGGCCCAGCTGGATCTTGTTTGGCACGCGACTCTGCGCTATGGCCTGGGCATCAGTATTACAAATGATGAAATTCACTCCCTCTATGTTCTGACCGAACATATGGTTTACTGCATTGCTTCCACCACCACCCACACCAATTACCTTGATGATGGATGATTTCTCTTTCGGTAGATCAAAATGGATCATAAAAAAAAATTTAAAACCAAAAAATACGCGGGCCATTGGCCGCCATTACACACATTGTCTATAGGGTATGATCTTCTTCTTCTTTAAAAAGGTCAATGATGCCGTCTTTGAATTTGCCCCAGAAGTCCTTTACTCCTTTTCTGTTGCGGACCCGTTCCTGCTGCAGGTCCTCTTCGGTGACCACAGGTTCGGCCTGCTGTTGCTGGTGCTCGACCTTGCGCAGGTTTTCCGGCACTTCCACCCGGCGGTAGTCTTT
>JAMFRX010000644.1 GCA_026224995.1 Puia dinghuensis | reverse complement strand
GTGGCGACTCGGTCGCGGCCGTTAACCAATTCGGTTATGCCGATAAGGTCAGCTATGTTTCTACCGGCGGCGGCGCCCTGCTGGAATACTTCGAAGGAAAGGAATTGCCGGGCATCGCAGCGATCAAATCTTGATCACGATTTTCCCGAATTGTCGCGCATCATCCATCCACCGTATGGCGGCCTCGCCTTCTTCAAAGGGGAACACCGTATCTATGACCGGCCGGATCGAATGCTGCCCGACAAAATCCACCATGGATTTGAAATCAGCCGGACTTCCCATGGTAGATCCCAGCACATTCAGCTGTTTCCAAAAGATCCGGCGAGCCATGATTTTCGTAGGATTACCGCGTGTCGCGCCATAAAAGATCACCCTCCCCCCTGGCATGGCGAGATCCAGCAGGTCATTCATCCCATCCCCGGCAGCACCGTCGATAATCACATCGAAGGCGCCCGCCAGTAATTTCAAGGTGTCGACCCATCCAGGCTCACCATAGTTAGCAGATCCCGTTGCCCCCATAGCCATCGCTTTATCTAATTTGTCCGGGCTACCCGATGTCACGATGACTTCTGCCCCCGCCGCTAAGGCGAACTGTAAAGCAAACAAAGCCACCCCGCCGCCGATGCCAGTGATCAGTACCTTCTCTCCCGCCTTCACCTGTGCCCTCGTCATCACCGCCCGGTACGCCGTCACCCCGGCTAACGGTAATGCCGCCGCTTCCTCGAAGGAAAGCCCCCCCGGCTTCTCCACCAGGTTCGCAAGAGGCACCCTGACGTATTCCGCAAATGTTCCGTCATCCGGCAAACCCAGGATGCGGAAGCTCGCAGGGTCCTGGTATGCCACAGACTCTCCCCAATCCAGCGAAGGATTGATGATCACTTTCTTGCCCACCCAATCCGATCCTCCCTGCGCCCTGGCATCCGCTTCGCTCCCCGCGGCTCCCCCCACCTCCACTACGACGCCCGCACCATCCGACCCAGGAACGATCGGATACTTTAACCCCGCATACTGTCCTTTTTGGATCCAGACCTCCCGGTGATTCAGCGCCGCCGCATACACCCGTACGATCGCTTCTCCAGCGCCGGCTACTGGCCGGGCCACCTCCTGCACCTCCAGGGGCTTATTCTTGTTGGTAATCACTAATGCTCTCATATATTGCAATTGTGAACACAAAAGTATCAAAACCGAACAATTAATGGCTGCCCAAAAATCGAAAAGCGATTGCTTTTCACCGCTTTATAAATCTGGTATAAAAATGGCCCGAATACCCTCACACACCGGACATACATGCTTAAAAATTATCTGATCACCATCCTCCGCAGCTTTCGGCGGACCCCTGTATATAGCGTATTGAACCTGGCTGGCCTCGCCCTCGGCATCGCCTGTGCAACCTTGATCTTCCTCTGGGTGGTCAATGAACTGGAATACGACCGCTCGGTCCCCAAGCATAATGTGATCTATGGCCTTCGGATGAACATCAATTATTCCGGTAAGATCGAAAGTTACACCAGCATTCCCGGCCCCATGCCCGCAGCCATCCGGGGCACCATCCCGGGTATCGTCAATGTTTGCCGTCTCGGATTCTCCACAAATGTTTTTGGCCTGAATGATAAGTCCACTTTTGAAAACGGCGTGTACGTCGATACCAGTTTTTTTTCTATGTTTCAACAGTCTTTCATTAAAGGCAACCCTGCCGGATTTATTCACCCGCATACCCTCATCCTGACCGAAACGATGGCGCGGAAATTCTTCGCCTCAGCCGACCCCGTCGGCAAAACCCTGCGGGTGGACAACCAGAACGACTTTACGGTCATAGGAGTAATCAAGGACCCGCTGCCGAATGTTTCGATTCGGTTCGATTGGTTGGCGCCGGTGGACAACTTCGTGGAAAAAAACCAATGGCTGAATAACTGGGGTACTTATGGGATCTTTACCGACGTGGAGTTGCAGCCGGGTACGGATGTCAATAGAGTGAATCAACAGTTGACGGCTATGCTCCGGTCTAAGCACCAGAGATATGCAGGCGCTACCTGCCTGCTTCAGTCCATGAATGATTGGCACTTGTATTATAATTTTACGAATGGTAAACCCGACGACAGCCAGATCAGGTATATAAGATTAATGTCCGCGATTGGCTGGATCATCCTGATCATTGCCTGTATTAATTTTATGAATCTCGCAACAGCCCGTGCCGGCCAACGCGCCCGCGAAATCGGGGTACGGAAAACACTGGGTGCTATTAGAAAGGCCCTCATTGGCCAGTTTCTGGTCGAAGCCCTCGTCATGGCCTTTCTTGCTTTATTCATGGCCGTCGGCTTGGTCTATCTTTTCCTGCCAGCCTTCAACACATTGGTAGGGCGACAGTTATCTTTCAATCTGTTGGCTCCCGCAAATTTCATCGGACTGCTCGTCATCGGTATTTTTTCCGGGCTGATAGCCGGCAGCTACCCCGCCTTCTACCTGTCTTCTTTCCATCCCGTGGCCGTACTGAAAGGACAGCGGATCGGACTGAATACCGGCGCCGGGTTTATCCGAAAAGGATTGGTCGTAGCCCAGTTTGCCGTCTCCGTTACGCTGATTATCTGTACAGTCATCATTTACCAGCAGATACAGCATATAAAAGATCGTGATCTTGGCTATACCAAAGAACACTTGCTTTCCACAACACTACAGGGCGACCTCGTTGAGCATTTTGCGGCTTTCCGATCCGACCTTCTCCGTACCGGTGTCGTGGCTGATGCCGCATTGAGCGGCAGCCCTCTCCTGAGCATGTGGGGATCAACAACGTCTAACATAGTGACCTGGGAAGGCAGTGATCCCGAGAATAAAATAAAGATCTACGATGAAGGAATCTCCCCGGAATATTTCTCCACCATGGGCCTGACACTAAAAGAAGGAAGAAATTTTGATGGGGATATTAAGGCTGACAGCGGTCATGTCATCATCAATGAGACCCTCGCAAGGGCGATGGGGAAGGCCGGTCGGGTAGGGGAATTTCTGACCTATAACAGACGACTGAGGCTTCTGATCGTAGGGATTGTAAAGGATTATTTATTCAATGATATGTATGGATCTGTCAGCCCGTTGATGCTAACCTGTGACCCGCAAACGAAAGAAAATTTTGGTTTCCTAGATATCCGGCTAAAATCGGGTCATGATCTCTCGTCGGCTGTGGCTAAAGTAGAGGCCGTGATGAAAACTGATAACCCCGGCTACCCCTTCAACTATTCGTTTGCAGATGATGTGTTCAATGGACAGTTCAACGATGAAACCCGCATCGGCAAGTTGTCAGGTATATTCTCCGTGCTGGCAATCTTCATTTCCTGCCTGGGCTTGTTTGGGTTGGCTGCCTATACCGCCGAACGACGGACCAAAGAGATCGGCATCCGCAAAGTATTGGGTGCTTCCGCCACCGGGTTGGCGGCATTATTATCAAAAGAATTCCTCCAATGGGTAGCCCTGTCCTGCCTGATCGCTTTCCCCCTGGCCTGGTGGGCGATGAGTCGGTGGCTGGCCGATTATGCCTATCGCACTGACATTCACTGGTGGGTCTTTGCGGTCACAGGCATAATAGCCTTGTCGATTGCCTTGCTGACGGTCAGTATTCAGGCAGTCAGGACAGCCCTCGCCAACCCCGTGAAAACCCTGCGATCGGAGTGAGCGTACCCCGCAAACCCGATCATTCTCAATACTTAAAAACCTTTCCCCCGGCCATCACCTCCTGTGTCGCCTCATCGAAAGTCACTCTTTCCCCGGTACGGTAAGCCGCATTGGCCATGATCACCGCTATCGAGTGGTGATAACCCGCTTCAATGGGTG
>JAMFRX010000643.1 GCA_026224995.1 Puia dinghuensis | reverse complement strand
TACGGATGAGGTTATCGATGAAGGCCAGGCCGCGGACGCCGTCTTCTACGGAAGGGAAGTCCAGCGCTTCTTTTACCGGGGTGGTCCCATCCAGGCGGGCCATCAGGGTCAGCGCAAAATTGCGGTAGAGGTTGGCGAATGCTTCGAGGTAGCCTTCCGGGTGGCCGCCGGGCGTGCGGGTATTGTGCTTCGCATAGGACGACAGGTAGGGCATGCCGGCACGGTAGATCTGGGTCGGTTCGTCCAGCCATTTTACGAGCAGGGTATTGGGTTCCTGCTGGGCCCATTCGATACCGCCTTTTTCGCCGTAGACGCGGATCTTGAGGGCGTTCTCTTCGCCGGCGGCGACCTGCGAGGCGTAGAGTACGCCGGTGGCGCCGTTATCGAAGCGAAGGAGGACGTTGCCATCGTCGTCGAGGGCGCGGCCTTCCACCATGATGCTGAGGTCGGCGCAGAGCTGTTTGATCCGGAGGCCGCTGATGTATTCGGCGAGGTGTGCCGCGTGGGTGCCGATATCGCCCATGGCCCCGCTTTTTCCCGAGCGGGCGGGGTCGGTACGCCACTCCGCCTGTTTGCTGCCATCTTTTTCCGAGAGGCGGCTCAGCCAGCCCTGGGGGTATTCTACATAGACCTTTCGGATCTTGCCGAAGGCGCCGTTTTTTACCATCATGCGGGCCTGCTTGACCATGGGATAGCCGGAGTAGGTGTGGGTGAGGCAGAGGAGCAACCCTGTGTCTTCCACTTTCTTCTGCAGCTGCAGGGCTTCCTGCAGGGAGAAGGTCATGGGCTTGTCGAGGACGACGTGAAAGCCTTTCTCCAGGGCCAGCATCGCGGGTGCGAAGTGGAGGTGGTTGGGCGTCACGATGACGACGAAATCCATTCTTTCCGATCCCGGAAGGCGGCTTTCCTTGTCCATCATCTCTTCGTAGGAAAGATAGATGCGGTCATCGGGAAGGAAGAGGGCCTTGCCGGATTCGCGGGCGTTGTCGGGCTGGCTGCTGAAGGCGCCGCAGACGAGCTCTATCAGCCCATCCATATTGGCAGCAATGCGATGAACGGCGCCGATGAAGGCGTTCTTACCGCCGCCCACCATTCCCATTCGTAGTTTTCTGTTCATGCGAATGAATTAAATATCGATTGCAATTTTAGGATTTCTTTGCGGAAAGTAACGATTATTTAATTAATTTACATGGTGTTCATCAGATAGAATGCTTGCTAAACGCTAAACGTCAAACCGATTGCCATGCCTGCTATTGCCAAGATCCAAACCAAGAAGCTATTTGTCGCCAGTTGTCTGGCGTTGCTCGTTACCTCGCTCTCCTTCGGTATACGGGCCGGTATCCTGAATATGCAAGGACAATATTTCCATCTCGACGGCTCGGAGCTCGCGACTATTTCTGCTACGGCCTTCTGGGGCTTTCCGTTGGCCATTATCGTGGGCGGGTTCGTCGTGGATATCATCGGGATGAAGAAGCTGCTGGTAGCGGCCTTTGTCTTCCACCTCGCGGGTATTTTGCTGACCATCTATGCTACGGGCTACTGGACGTTATTTTTATCTACCTTATTGATCGGCATTGCCAACGGAACCGTTGAGGCCGCGTGCAATCCGCTTGTCGCTTCGTTATTCACGGCCAATAAGACGACCAAGCTGAATCACTTCCATTTGTGGTTCCCGGCGGGCATCGTGATCGGGACGCTGGTGGTGTTCGGCTTGAATAGCTGGCTGGGACAGGGTCTGAGTCCTCAGCCTTACTGGATCGCGAAGGTGGAGATCGCCGTTATGCTGATCCCGACGTTGATCTATGGCTATCTGTTCGCGCGGCTGAAGTTCCCGGTGACGGAGCGGGTTGCGGCCGGTGTCAGCACGAAGGAAATGTATTCTGCGTTGGTCAATCCGCTGTTCGTATTCATGATAATCTGTATGTTCGGTACGGCGATAACGGAGCTGTTCACCAATCAGTGGACTGATGTGCTGTTTCGAACGGTGACGCAGCAGTCATTGCTGATCCTGACGTTCGTGGCGTCCGTTCAGGTGCTGGGTAGGGCTTTTGCGGCTCCGATCGTGCATCGGCTGGCGCCGCAGGGGGTGCTGCTGCTGTCGGCCATCTTCAGCGCTTTGGGCATCTACCTGTTGGTGCATTTGCATGGAACTGCCATTTTTGGCGCGGCGCTCATCTTTGGTTTGGGGGTGGCTTTCTTCTGGCCCTGCATGATCGGGTTCGTGGCGGAGAATCTGCCGCGGACGGGCGCCGTCGGGCTGAACCTGATGGGTGGCGCCGGCATGTTCGGGGTATCGATCTATATGATGTTCATGGGTGGTTTCTATGACCGGCTGATGGCGGGTAAATTACCGGCGGGCGCGAGTCTCGACGCGTACAGATCGGCGGCTCCGGGAACCGATATGGCAAACGCCTATGATGCCGCGCGGGGTGCGGCGGGTCCGCAGGTGCTGACGACGACGCTGATCATTCCGGTGGTGCTGATCCTGGCGTTTGCGGTGCTGGTCGTTTATATGCGGCGGAGAAAAAGACCGGAAGTACTACAGG
>JAMFRX010000642.1 GCA_026224995.1 Puia dinghuensis | reverse complement strand
CGGGGGGCGTGACATAGGCGCGGTTCAGTATCGGCGTCAGGTAAGGTGTCGGGTCCTGGCCGAGTTCGTTGGCGGCCTCGGCGGCGATCAGATAGACGTCTGCGAGCCTGTATACAGACACATATTTTCCACTCGCCGCGGTGCCGAAGATGGCGGTGCTGTCGAACCAGCGATAAGGCAGATATGAATAGGAGATGGAAGCCGGGGTTCCGCCGGTAGTGATATAATTAAAGGAGGTGCTGTAGAACTGCTTCTCGTGCCGCCGGATATCGTTTGTGCTGTCGTAGAGGTTCAGCAGGGCCGTCGACGGCGTCCAGGCTTGGGTCATAAGGGTGTAAGCCACCTTGAGGTTCGAATTCGGGACACTCTGCGGAAAGGTATTAGGCAGCGAATACTCCGGATAGGCGGACTGCTGGATCGCGGAGTTGTACTCTATGAAATAAAGGTATTCGCTCCCCTGATCGTTTGCCGTCAGTCGCAGCTTGTCGAAAGGGGTCGTTCCCCCGGAGTTGTCGAACAGCGCATATCCCCCGCCGCTGGCCAGCAGTCCCTGGGCCGTCGACAGTGCCTGGGTATAGGCCGCCTGTCCCTGCTGCAGCGGATATCCGGCCATCGTTAGATATACTTCGGACAGAACGCCTTCGACGGTCCCCTTGGACACCTGGTTGCCATTGGCGCCCATAGGCTTGTCCGCGAGGTTGCCATTGGTCAGTGCCCATTGCAGATCTGCGGTGATCGCGTTGTAGATGGAGTCCAGGGTAGACCGCGGCGCATAGAGATTGTCGAGGTTCTCATAAGGCTGGAGGATCAACGGGACGGTGCCAAAAAGCCGGACAAGATAATAATAATCCATCGCGCGGAAGAACCGGGCCGTTGCGAGCAGGGGCGCCGCCGCAGTCTGATCGATCGTCTTGCTTGTACCCACCTTCGAGATGACGGTATTCGCGCTCGCGATATTGCTGTAGAAAGAAGACCAGATGCCGCCGACATAGTTGTCCTCGTTGTCGGCCGTCTGGGTCAGCGAGGCAAAATAGCGGACGCTGGGATTCTGCGCCACGACGTTGTTGGACATCCCGGACAGGTTGTCGAAGGCAAAGGCATTGGTGGCGTCATAGAGGCCGCCGACATTGTAAAAATTGCTGGGACCGGTAGCCGTGTTATACAAATACGTCACCGCGCTCTGCGCCTGGTCGATCGTCTGGTAATACGCATCCACCGGTTGGGAACTCTTTGGATTCTCTTGGAGGAATTTATGACAGGAGGAGACCGCGAACGATCCGGCGATCAGGCTCCCGATGATCATTATTTTTTTCATGTAAGTGATGTTTGTATATACAATCGTTTAAAAGCTCATATTCACCCCGGCCGTAAAGGTCCTTGCCTTGGGGTACTGGTAGAATTCGATGTTCTGGCCAAAGGGCGGCGCATTGGGCGTATTCCAGGACACGCTCTGCGGATCGTAACCCTTATAGCTGCTGGACGTGATCAGGAACAGGTTCTGCGCGCTGATGTAGACGCGGAAGCGTTTCACATGCACTTTTTCCAGCATCGCCTGGGTGAAATTATACCCGAGCACGACGTTGCGGCCGCGGATAAACGATCCATTGGCGACCCAGTGGCTGTCGAAGGCCGCGCTCTGACCGGCATCGGGTGCAAACCGCAGCTGCTGGATATCCGTATTCTGGTGCGTCGGAGTCCAGGCATTCAGCACCGTGGTAAGCGAGTTGCTATAGCCCGTACGGTCTTCCGAGGAGAAGAGGAAGGCCTGCGCGATGCTGGCGCCCTGCGAATACTGTAAGTCCACCATAAATTCAAAAGCCTTGTAGCGGAAGGTATTCACAAAGCTGCCATTCCAATTGGGCGAACCGTGACCCAGAATATACTTGTCAGCGCTTTCCTTCTCTTCACCCGCGTGGTAGGGGAAGTTGGGGTCGGCGGCGAGGCCCTTGGCGACGTCGTCCGTGCTGTAGGTGCCGAGCCGCTTATAGCCCCAGAAGGAGCCGGCGGCCTGGCCTACGCGCAAAATGGTAAAGCCATCGGACACTGGGCCCCAAAACGGACCGGGGAAGATGTCTTCGTTATTGCTCCCCAGTGAAAGCACTTTGTTTTTGTTATAATTCGCCGTGAAGGAGGTCGTCCAACTGAAGTTGCGGCCCTCGATGTTCCGGGTGGTCAGCATGATGTCCGTCCCCTGATTCGACATGCTCCCGATGTTCGTCAACACCCCTTGAAAGCCTGTGCTCGTCGGGATGGGTTTATTCAGCAGGAGATTGGTGGTTTTCTTATAGTAGTAGTCCGCTTCCAGCGCGACGCGACCGTTGAACAGCTGCATTTCGAAGCCCGCATCCGTTTGCGCCGTCTTCTCCCATTTCAGGTTCGGGTTGGCGAGACCGTTGATGGAAGAGGAAGCCGTGCGGCTGCCGTCCAGCAGGGTGGTGCCGCTGCCGACGGTGGCCAGGGATTGATAGCTGCCGATCTCCGTGTTCCCCGTCTGGCCGTAGCTGGCGCGGAGTTTCAGGTAATTGATGGCGGGGATGGCGCGCATAAAGTCTTCTTTACTGATGACATAGCCAACACCCACCGATGGGAAATAGCCATACTTGTTAGCCGCTCCAAAACGCGAGGACCCATCCACGCGCTCGGTCAGTGTGAGGAGGTATTTATCCGCGAGATTATAGCCAACACGGGCGAAGTAGGAATTGATCGACCAGCGATCATAGCTGCTCACCGGAGCGCTGGGCTGTCCACCGGCGCCAAGGTTGTTCTGGCGATAGTAGTCGTCCGAGAAATATTGCGTGCTGCCGGTTAGCGTGTCGGCGATCCGCTCCTGCCAGCTGGCCCCTACCACCGCGTTGATGTGATGGATGCCAAAGGTCTTCTTATACGTCAGGTAATTCTCCTGTTGCCAGTAGCTGTATTGCGCGCTCCTGATAGACGCGACCCCTTTTTGGTTGGCCGAGATATTCATCAGGTCGGAAGGCGAGTAATAATCATTCTGGTTGTTCTGGATGTCTACACCAAATTGTGTTTTGAAGTCGAGATCCTTCGTGATATGGAAATTGAAGAAGGCGTTTCCGAAGATCTGCGTTCTTGTGTTGAGGTTGGTCTGTTGCAACAGCACTTTCTGCGGGTTCTCCGCCGCGTCTAAAAAGGAGAAGGTAGAAGACGACTGGTTGTTGGCCCAGCTGCCATCCGGGAACTTCACCGGGATAAAGTTGGGCATTTCGATCATCGTCCTTGTCGGCGTATTACCGCCCGTGCCCGGGTCGACTTCATTCTCCTTCGAATAGTTCACGAGCGCGTTGACGCCGAAGTCCACCCAGTTGGCCAGCTTCACGTCATGGGTAAACCGGATATTATAGCGCCGGATATCCGAGTTGAGCATGATCCCCTGGTTGTAGGTATAGTTCATGAAAACCCCCGTGGAGGAGTTCTCGCCCCGCGTCTGGATGCCGATCTCATGGTTGTTGGAGATGGCGCTATGCGTCGTCGCCTTCTGCCAGTCTGTGTTGTAGATGGGCGTTCCGTCCGGGTGGAAGAGCCGTTGGTCTGAGAGGTCGATCGTGCGTGGCGCTGCGCCCCAGAGCGGGTTGTTGGCCATGCCGCCTTCCAGCACCTTCAGCCATTGTGTCGAATTCAGCACTTTCATCTCGTGTTCCAGGTGGCCGTCGCTGATGGAGGCGTCGTAGGTAACGACGGTGCCCCGTTGGCTGCCGCCGCGTTTGGTGGTGATGAGGATGACCCCGTTGGAACCGCGCGCCCCATAGATGGAGGTCGACGAGGCGTCTTTTAAGACTTCTACGTTTTGAATGTCATAGGGGTTGAGGAACTGGATGTTCGTCATGGCTACCCCATCGACGACGTACAGCGGGTCCGTGCTCGAATTGATCGAGCCGATACCCCGGATGATAACCGAAGCAAGGCCACCCGGTGCGCCCGAGTTCAGCGCGATGTCCACCCCTGCCACGCGGCCCTGGAGGCCTTCCAGTGCATTGGTTATCGGCTGGGCGAGGATCTCGCTTGCCTTCACCGTGGTGACGGCGCCCGTTACGTCGACACGACGTTGGGTACCATAACCGACTACTACTACCGAGTCGATGTTGCTGCGGGCGGCGGCAAGGGCTACTGTTCCCGCCTGGTCTGCAACTATTTCCTTCGGGGTATAGCCTACAAAGGAGAAGACCAGCCGGACGTTTGCACCGTCTGCGTTGATAGAATAATTTCCATTCTCGTCTGTGGTCGTACCGCCTCTCTGGCCTTTGACGGTGACGGATACGCCTGCCAGCGGCTTTCCGTTCTCGTCTACTACGTGGCCTGTACGGACTCTTGGCTGGGCATTGGCCAGCCCGATGCTAAGGAGGAACAGGAGGAGGACGCCGGCGACCCTCCTGCTTGTTTTGGTTGAATGCAGTCTAAACTTTCTCATAAGTGCAAACAATTGTCGGTGATTTAATAGTTGTTTTAAGTCTACTTTATAAAAGATTTGATGATCGTAATAGGAGCGGCGTCGTCATTGGTGAGCGTGTACTCGCCTGCCGCGGCCGGCAGGACGAAGGTTTCCGCGTAGTGGAGGGTATAGGTCTTGCCCTGGCTTGTTTGAACGGTAAGGCCCTTTCCTTCAACCAGCATCAGCAGATGACAACGGCCTTCGGTGGCGATTCGGGTGCTACCGGTTAAGACTATGCGATGGATGGAATAGAAGTGTTCGGGGTGTGTAGGCAGCAGCTCGAGCTGCATGTTGGCGTCCTTTTGCAGCAACCGTGGCTTCGAGATCAGTTCTTGCTCGACCTTTGCGCCCTTGCGTGAGAAGTCGAGATTATGGAAGGCGTGAGAGATGTTTATCGGTCGCGGCATTCCTTCCAGGTCCAGCCGCATCCAGTCGTACATCTTAAACGTGAAGATATAGGGTGTGGCGCTGATCTCGAGGACCAGGTTGTTGATCCCCGCGCCATGGATCGTTTTATTAGGGATCAGGAACAGGTCGTGTTTCTTCGCCGGCAGCAGCTGGACATATTCTTCGATGTCGATGGCCTGGTTCGCCGCCTGGCTTTTCTCCAGGGTCGCCTGGAAGGCCGTTGGGTCGATGTCTTCGTTAAAGCCCAGGTAGACGCCCGCGCCCGGCTTGCAATCCAGGATATAATAGGTCTCATCCTGGGTGATGTTCTCGCCGAAGTGTTTTTTTATGTAGGGCAGGGAGGGGTGGCATTGGATCGAGAGGTTGCCGCCGCCGAAGGTATCGAGGAAGTCGAAGCGGATGGGGAATTCTTCTTTGAACCGGTTAGCGTCGATGCCAAGGACCGACCTCGACT
>JAMFRX010000641.1 GCA_026224995.1 Puia dinghuensis | reverse complement strand
TCCTGTTTCTTGCGGCCTGCGCCTTCATGTCCTGTTCAAGCTCTCCATCCCCTACAAGGAGAAGATATACTTTTTCTTCGAGCAATGCATCGAAAGCATGTATCAATAACAGAGGATCTTTCTTCTGTTGGAATTTACCCACGAAGACAAAAATGATCGCGCTCTCCTCGATCCGCAGCTCATTACGCCATAAGGCCGCTTTTTCCTGGTAGCCGCCGTCTTTATCCCCGAACCTGCGGTTATCGATACTATGTGGAGCGAACACAAGCTGACTTTCCCGCAGACCTGAGGCCTCGAAATACTTCTTGTTATTGATGCCCACATAAAAGGCTGTATCGATATATCCGTAGACCCATCGAAGAAATAGACGCCGGAGATATTTTTTTATCCCGGGGCGTTCGTCCAGCAGCGTGGAATCGCCTCTGAAAAACACAGGTATCCGGTTTTTAAAATAGCGCATGCACTGGAGATGACCATTACTGCTCCAGCCGATGACCAAAATGGCAGTCGCACCCCAGTCGGTGATTGCCTTTATGAGCCCGGCTGAGTCTTTACCGGAGACGAATGCATACTCATAGCCTTCCTGTAAGGGGATATCCCATTGAACAGTCTTTCGGAAATCCTTATCGAAATCCGATTCGCCCTGTGGACTGGTGTAAAAAACCTTCAGGGATAGCTTATTCCTGACGCTCAATACCTGGAATAAAGGCGCATAATACTGGATGGGATGGGTGGTTATGACGGCCAGCTTCTGCATCTCAGGTTTTATTATTCATAGCTATTCGTTAATTGAACGCCCGCCTTCCATGACGTTCTCCAGCAAATCGGCCAGTTTGGCTCATTTATTTTTTATATAATCGCTTAGCCGTAAGCCTAATGCCAAAAGGGTTAGAGTCGGATTAGAATGGGAGGAGGTCGGAAATATAGCTGAGCTGCATACATATAAGTTAGGCGTATCCCATACTTGTAAGTTAGTGTCGACCACACCTTGAGCCGCGGCGGCGCTCATCCTTGCCCCGCCCATATGATGATTCACATCGGATAAAAGGTCGCCCCAATTTTCGTTTTCCGGAACGATAGCAGGATACAAGCTCACCTTGCCAAAGGCCAGGCGTTCGATCTCCTGCTTGAGTATCCGGGACATTTCCACTACAGTATCCCATGTTTTATTTGTTATGTGCCAGTGGATAAGTGCTTTGGGCGCCCCAAACCGGTCTTTCTCCGCGCTCAGCGCCAGGTAGCTCTCCCCAACGGGTTCCTGCTCGGCCATAAGCACCAGTTTCCCGGTTGCATTCACCTTATAGTAGAATTTATCTTTCCAATATGCCCAGATGCTCTTCCCGATGCTACCTGCACTACCCGAGACTTTGAGCAGCCTGCTTAACTTAAAGTCCTTCTTGAAGGATCGCAATTCCCCATAGGGATCAAACGCATCGGCCTGGGGTAGGAAGAGTATGCCTGCGGAACAATTTAACAATTTTCTTTCACGCTGAAGGCTCGCCGCCAGGCTCAGGCGAATTGAATATTTTCGTCCTTCCCACCTATGTGTGTTAAAGAACCGCTGTAGCCGGTAGGGATCATCGGTCTCTAATTCCCCGACCTCTATGCAAGGATGATCCATAAAGAACTTTCCCAGCAGGCCTGCATGATTGCCCATTCCGTTATTCAGCAATATCCTCACCGATTCGAGGCCGCCGGCCGCGAGAATGAGCTTTTTGCAATCGTAGGAAAACGAGTCGCCCATAAAATTCACAAAACGGATGGATCCGACAGCGCCGCTTTGCGTCCTTGTTATCTCCTGGAGATGTGCATTGTACAAGATCGTGATATTCTTCTCAAGGTAGCCTTTGTACAAGAGATAAAAGTCAGGTGTAACGGCCCATTTTGAAACATGATAGTCCAGCAATGCCGGATCGACCGCGGGTTCCTGCAGCCTGATACCCGGGAAGATATCGTTCTTATAATCAAGCCTGTCCACACCCATGAAAGCATTGGCCTCTTTGTAATAGTCTAAGAGGTCCTCCTGGCTGAGGGGCCAGCCGCTATTTTGAACCCAATCCCGCTGCATGAAATCCAGGCTTCCGAACATCAATGACTGGCCTCCCCAGGCGATGGTCGTGCCGCCGATAGCCCTTTTCCTTCCCACAACGGCGTTTTCCAGAACCTTTCCCGACTGCTGGACTTCGTTGAGCTGCTGCTTATCGGCATCTTCCCCAAAATGTCCGGACTCCAGAACCAGCACTTTTTTGCCGGCCCTGGTCAGGCTTACCGCAAGCAGAATGCCCGCCGCCCCCGATCCAATGATCACTATCTCGGCCGGGTCAGCCTGGAAAGATGCCGGAGATTGCCGGTTCAGGTCAACAAACGGCATGCAGGATATTGTTTAATTCCAAAAATGTTAGATCGCCGTATCGGGCATAGGCCTTGAGATTGTCCCGGACAGTATTCACACGCGTCGTCGCAAACAGCACTTTTCCCGCAGGATTGCTTTTGACGCCCAGGTTGAGCAGGATACCCGCCCAATCCGTCGCTGTATATTTTTGCTCCGGAAGCGTACGCAAAAATTTCAAAGCGCTATGATAAAAATGTGTTTTATCGTTGAATTGCTTTAAAATGGGACCGCTAGGGTAATGAATGCCATTTTCGTACTGAAGGACATCCCAGCCGGCGACGTCCTCCTTCTTTAGTTCCGGCAGGTTGACGTAAGCAGCTGCAATCCCCAATTGCCGGATGACCCCGTTTTTCTGTTGCTCCCGCAAAAAGGACAAAGCGCCCGGGGTCAAAAAGGCAGGCAGCGCCTCATGTAATAAATAAAAGTCGATATAGCTGGTCTGCAGATTGCCGAGGCTCGCCGTCAAAGCCGCCCGTACATAGTCCTCATCGATCGTCCTGAACGACAGGGCTATCGGAAGCTCGATGCCGGCTGGCGGGGAAGGAGGAGCTTTCCATCTCCTTTTTAACGCATTCAGCGGCAAAGCCAATCCCGGCGGGATAGCGGAAGAAGCTGCGCTCCCGAGGCCGCACTTTGTGGTTATGGTCACCTTCTCCCTTCGGCCGTGGATAAACCTGCCCAGTATCTTTTCGGAATATCCGCTGCCGTAAACGGGCGCCGTATCAAAATGTGTTATCCCCCCGTCGAACGCCACGGCTAAAAGGTCGAGCGCCTTGCGCAACGAAGGTTGCCGCGTCAGGGACACGCATCCGAATCCGATATTTGCGGGATTGTTGATCATGGGTTGGGTTTATCGATCAGTTCCGCCAGCCGGTGTGTCACCGCCTTGGCGGAAAATTGGTCGAACGAGCTTCTGTCCACCTGATACGGAGAAAAGGCCGCCGAAAATAGAACATATTGCTGGAAGATCGCGGCGAAATCCATCCTTATCTGGTGCAGCCCGGCTTCCCCGTCGAAGGCCAATACCAACCCCGCCCGGGTAGAACGAATGAATTCGCAGGCAGTGCTGCCGGCATGTAGTATCGCCAGGATCGGCTTGTCGCTCAAGACCGCCTGATAGACCTTCGACGGCGTGTAGTGCGGTTCGGTGCTTCCTAATATGAAGGCGCCGGACGAAGCTTCAAGATGCGCCAGCACGTCCAAATAGGGTATCCTAGCCGGATGCTCGAAGATGATCTTCTCCCATAGCCCATATTTTTCCGCCAGGGGTTTTATATTGTATGCTTCCGGGTCGTTCGGCGTCTTCCCGGTCCCTATAAAATGGATCTCCAGATTATCATAGCGATCGGGTGCGCTGCCGATAACTTCTAAAATGGCCTCGAGCGGCATATAAGCTTTTGGCAGCATGGCCCCAGCATAAACGAGGATTCTTTTACCAGGTGTTCTTTCAAAAAGATAAGGCCGGATGCCCAGTTCCCGCACCCGCGTATGATCCCTTGCCTCTCCGCCATAGGGCATGGCGCCGAACAGGCAGGTCTTATCCAAATAAGGGTTTCGCTCGCGAACACCCTTATAATATCCTTCGGCTACACCAGTGATGACGGCGGCCTTTTTAATGGCGATAGGTTCCAAAAAACCGGCAAGCTTCATGCTGAACCAATGGCGCGAGAACAACCTATCGCTGCCCGGGAACCGGTGAACCCAGGGATCGATATAATCGATGCCGTATCTTACTCCGGTGGTCGCATGCAGCCACCTGCCCAGCAAGGCGGTATAAAAAGAAGGGATGGGAATATACAGAAATTCGATCTTTTCTTTTATGATCAGCCTTCGGGCCTTCCGGTATAGATGGAAAAAAGCCCGTAGTCCGATATCCCCGATCAGGCGGGGCTTTGTTACAGGGAACGCCGACGTCTTTTCGATCTTCAAACCGGGTGGTAGCAGGGACGCGAGGTTCCAATCCAGCAATTCTTCATAGTATTTTTCATGTACGGTCAGGATAATGGGCTCCCAGCCGAAGGCCGGAAGGTGCTGGGCGAACAGCCGGGAACGATGCACCGCGGCCAGGTTGGAAGGAGGAAAATGCGGCGAAATGATCAGGATGCGTTTCATCTGGCGGTTTAGAGTTGCAATAATTGGGGATACAGTTCCGCCATGATCTCCTGGAAGCCAGGGGAGGAGGCCACGACTGCCTGCGCCTCCTGCCTGTCGGCCTGTACTCTTTGACTATCGCCGGCATGGGTAAGAATGAGCCGGGCCATGTCGGCGGCATTCCCGGCCACTACCAGCCGGCCCTTCTCCCAGCGATAGCCGCGGTTGCCCGCCACCGTGGAGATCACGGGCAGTCCCCAGCCCAGCCCTTTGGCCAGCTTAGTGCTCACCCCGCGCGAATAATAGAAGACAAGGTTTAGGAAATAGCTCCAGGTAGCGGCTTCCGCCCTGAGCGCTGCT
>JAMFRX010000640.1 GCA_026224995.1 Puia dinghuensis | reverse complement strand
TCGTTCACCACCCAGATCCGCCCGTCCTTGCTCCTGGCCAGGTCCGCGGAATACATGACCAGATGATGCTTCCCAGGGATGCCCGCGCACTGACGAAGGAATCCGGCATGATTATAAACGAGCTCTATCGGCAGCAATCCATTCCGGATCAATTTCCGCTCGCCATAGATGTCTTCCAATATTAAATTTAAAAGCTGCGCCCGCTGCGAAACACCCGCCTCAATGGCCGGCCACTCCTCTTTCCCGATCAAAAAAGGAATGATATCCAGGTTCCACGGCCGGTTCAATCCCGCCGGATCGCCGTAAATGTTGTAGGTAACCCCATTCTCCTTCAAAAGCCGCAGCATATCGTCGTTGCGGCCAGTGATCTCCTCCTTGCCCAGTTGAAAGTAGGACTGAAAGAATACCTCCCAGTCAGGGCTCATTTTACCATCTCCCCCTATTAAAGCATCATATTTCTCTTTCTCTAATATCACTCGGGCCAAGATACCAAATCTGCGACTAAATCGGTAAATTAACATATGGATCCCCGTCCTACCTACTGGCTCACCCGCTTCCTCATCCTTCGCCTGCTGGGCGTGATCTATGCTGTTGGCTTCCTTGCGGCGATAAACCAGATCATCCCACTCATCGGCGCCAATGGCCTGCTCCCAGTCGACAGCTTCATGCAACGCATCATCCAAACGCTCGGCTCACCCGGTGCCGCCTTCCTCCGGCTCCCATCTATCTTCTGGTTCGGCCATTCCGATGCGGCCCTCCTGACTGCAGCATGGGTCGGGTTCCTGCTTTCTTGCGTCGTAGCGGCAGGCTTCGCCAATGCGCCATTGCTCACTGTCCTCTGGTTCTTATACATGTCTTTCGTCAATGTTGGCCAGGAGTGGTATGGCTTTGGTTGGGAGATCCAGCTCCTGGAAACGGGTTTCCTCGCGATCTTCCTCTGCCCCCTGCTCGACCTCCGCCCCTTTCCCAAACGCCCGCCGCCCCTGCCCATCATCCAGCTCTTTCGCTGGCTCACGCTCCGCATCATGCTCGGGGCCGGACTCATCAAGCTCCGTGGCGACGAAGTATGGCGCAACGGCACCGCACTCTACTATCATTTCGAGACCCAGCCGCTCCCCGGCCCGCTCAGCCGCTGGTTCCACTTCCTGCCGCGGACCCTGCTGAAGCTCGGCGTCTGGTACAACTGGCTGGCCGAGCTCGTAGCCCCGTTCTTCGTCTTCTGGCCCCGCCTCGCCCGCCATATCGCCGGCGCCATCATCGTGGGCTTACAATTCATCCTCATCCTCAGCGGTAACCTCAGCTTCCTCAACTGGCTGACCATCATCCCCGCACTGGCCTGTTTCGACGACGCCTTCCTTTCTAAGGTTCTCCCCCACACCCTCGTCCGCCGGGCAGAAGCCGCGAAAACGAATGCCGAGCCCTCCCGGCCCATGCAGATCACCGCCTGGGTCGTCACCGTCATCATCGGACTCCTCAGCATCCAGCCGGTCCTCAACATGCTTTCTCCCGAGCAGATCATGAACACGGCATACGATCCCCTGGATCTCGTGAACACCTATGGCGCCTTCGGCTCCGTAAGCCGCGAACGGCTGAATATTGTATTCGAAGGCACCATGGACGAGATCCCCACCGACAGCGCGAACTGGAAACCCTATCCCTATAAAGGCCTGCCCGTCGCCCTGGACAAACGCCCGCCACAGGTCGCCCCCTACCACCTTCGCTTCGACTGGCAGATGTGGTTCGCCGCCATGTCGACCCCCGACGAATACCCCTGGACCCTTACCCTCATCTCCAAGCTCCTCCACAACGACCCGCTCGCCCTAAGCCTCTTCGCCGCCAACCCCTTCCCCGATAAGCCGCCCCGCTATATCCGGGCCGTCCTCTATCGCTATTCTTTTGCCCCTTCCGGAAAAGGCCGCTGGTGGAACCGCCAGCAGGTCGGCGCTCCCTGGCTCCCAGCCATGTCCGCCGACGATCCCCGACTGAAGCCATAGTTTGGTCGATTTAAAACGCCATTGGTCTAATCGCCCTGTTCCTGCCCCAAGACACAGATTACTTTTAAGGCAATGGCAACAGAAATAAAGGCGATCCAATGCCCCAAATGCGGCAGCACCGAAAAAACGGAGCTGCCTAACGAACACTACCGCTGCGACAGCTGCGGAACAGAGTATTTCCTCGACGACGGCAACGCCCGCATCGGCCCCAAACCCGGCATCGTCGACCCGCGCCGCCAAGCCCAGCCGACCGCAAAAGGCTGTTCTCCCCTGGCCATCTTCCTTTCCATCCTCCTCATCGGCGTCCTCGCCATTTGCTTCATCTATATCAGTAGCTCCAGCTCCACCCAATCTTATTCGTCCACAAGCAGCTCTGCCACAATGCCTACTAAATGGCAATATGTTAACGCCCATGTTTATCTCTCGGCCGATGGGCGCCCGATCATCGTAGGCGCAGGATACCTCTCGAGATATACAAACAACGGTTACTCCATGGAACCCTTTGTTTTTTTTGTCGACGCGATCACCGCGGCTATGCTCAAGAAGCTTCCGATACCTGGCGAAAAAACCCAGGCTGACACCTATCAATTCCATCAGCTCTCCAACGGCGATCTGTATCTTATCGCCGACCGGACCGTACTCTTCCAGGTGGATAAGCGGTCTTTCGATCTGAAAGACGTGTCCCAGACATTCGGCTCACAGGAGCGCCAGCTCCAAAGCGGGATCGCCCAGATCGAATTCGTTTCCAGCGGCTACGAAGACGGCTTCAAGCTGATGACCAACGATGGCAAGAACCTGTATTATTATCCGTTGGTCCATAAGATCTATAGGGACAAAGAGCTTTGGGACGCCCAGAAAGGCATGAAAACCCTCCTTCCTAGCGCCGTGGAAAAAACGGGCTATACCTTTAGCAACAAATCCGACTCGCGCGAAGAAGACACCATACAGCTGGTAAAATACCGCTTCATGGACAACGTCGGCGGCCCCAAAGAGCTGCCCTGGTTCAGATGGGACGATCGCTCCAGCCCACCCCTCTTTGTCTATCCGAAAGACGACTATCGGTGCCTCTCCTATAGCAATTTTACGCCGGGCCGGATCTATTATGAGCCCAAGGTCCTGTACAGCGACAGCGATTATGTACTCATCAGCTATGCAACTTCGGCCGCCGGCACGATCCGCTATGTACAATGCCTCAACGCCCGTACCGCGGCGATCGTCTTCACCACCAGGCTGGACGACAGATACCTGGAAGAAGGAACGGTAAGGTTCAAGGGCGGCTTCGTCTGCACTTACCTGGGAGTCCATGTCATCAGCATGGACGGAAAGCTTAAAAATATAAAAACCGATAACGAATAAAAAAATAACCATGAGTAATTTCTTCAAACGCCAGCTAGCCTCGGTCATCGAATGGACCAATCAGCAATCCAACACCCTGCTCTTCAAATACCCCTCCGATAACGACGAGATCAAAAATGCCAGCAAGCTCATCGTCGGCCCCGGCCAGGGCGTCATCCTGGTCTACGAAGGAACGGTTACCGATACCCTGCCCCAATCCGGCATCTATAACCTCGATACGGATAACCATCCCTTCATCACCACCTTGCTCAAGCTGCGCACCGCTTTCGAAAGCGAGCACAAGCTGAAGATCTACTTCTTCCGTACCTCGGAGAATACCGACCAGAACTGGGGTACCGCCACACCCATAAAATATGTGGACCCGGTCTATAAATTCCCGGTAGCCCTTGGCGCCAACGGCAACTTTTCCTTTCACCTCTCCGACCCAGCCCGTTTCTTTACCAACATCTCAGGGCTCAGCAATCTCTATACGACCGCACAGGCCCGGGCCCTCCTGCAAAGCCGCATCTCCCAGCTCATGGCCGCCCAGTTGGCGACCGGCCAGTTTTCCTATCAGCAGATAGACGCCCAGCTCAATCCCATTTCCAACACCCTCCGGGAAGCCCTCCAGCCGGAATTCGAGAACCTGGGCCTGACCCTATCGGATTTCAGGATCAATGGCACCGTATTCGACAAAGCCACCCAGGACCGCATCAATAGCATCGCCGATATCACCGCCGAAAGCCAGGCCGCTGCCGCAGGCGGATTGAATTATGTAGAGCTGGAAAAGCTAAAAGCCCTGCGCGACGCCGCCAGGAATCCAAATGGATTAGCCGCGACCGGCATTTCCCTCGGCGCGGGCATGGCTCTGGGCAAGATCTTCGCCGACCACCAGGAACAGGAAGCCAATGACCCCGTGGCCCGCCTGCAAAAGCTTAAGCAATTGCTTAACGAAGGGATCATCACCCAGGAAGAATTCGACGCTAAGAAAAAGGAATGGCTGGATAAGCTCTGATTATTATCTTTGGGTCGAACATAACCCCTTATATGCGATCGATCTTCGTTATTGCCTTACCCATCTGCTTTATCTCCTGCGTCAGCACCGGAAAATTCAAAGCCCTGCAGCAAGACAAGCAGAAAGTTGACTCCCTCTATACCTGGTCGATGCGCACCTTGCAGAACTGCCAGGACGACAACGCCAGGCTCGACAAACAAAAGTCGGTGCTGCAGGACCAGGCCAACGACATGAACGAAAAGCTGACCGCCACCCAGGGAAGCAATTCACAGCTCAGAAAGCAGATCCAGGACCTCCTGGCCATGAGCAGCGCCCAGGCCGAGAGCATCAAAAAATCCCTGGACAATATGGGCGCGAAAGATAACTATATCATGGACCTAAGGTCCGCCGTGTCCCACCGCGATTCGGTGAACCTCGCCGCAATCCTGAACCTCAAGGCAACCCTCGGTGGTTTTGGCGCCCAGGACGTCAATATAAAGCTGGAAAGAGGTACAGTCTATGTCGACCTTTCCGACAGCCTGCTCTTCAATGGCGATAGCACCAGCTATACGCTTACCACGAAGGCCAAACAGGTATTAAGCAGATTGGCCAGAGTGCTGAACGAGCAGCCCGATCTGGAATTCACGGTCGAAGGTCATACCGATAGCATCCCCCCTGCCGACTCCCTGTCGGACAACTGGGATCTTAGCGTAAAACGCGCCACCGCCGTCGTTCGCATCCTGCAGAACCAATACAATGTCTCCCCCATCCGCATGACCGCCGCCGGCCGCAGCGAATATACCCCAATAGCCGCCAATGACACACCGGAAGGCCGTTCAGCGAATCGCCGTACCCGGATCATCCTCATCCCTCATCTGGAACGGCTCCTCGACGTGCTCGACCATCGGGAAGGCCAGCGATCGTAACAGCTCATAAGACTCATAAGCTTAAACACTTTTCCTCCCTACTGCCACGGCGACAATACCGCCGACCAACAGTAGCCCACCCGCATAAGGCGGCCAGTTCACGGACTCCTGTTTATCAGCCGAGATGTGTATAGGCCCGGCGTCGACCACTTTCTCTCTCCTGGTATAGGAAAAGCCTGTCCAGATTAGCATGACGGCCCCGATCACGATCAGAATTATGCCAATAGTTCGTAGCATGGTGTTTTTTGTTGGTTAGAAAAAGCTAAGCTAACGATAATAATCCTTGGCGCATCGTGGCGTTTTCGCCCCAGAATTCCCCGGCCTTCCCGCCGGCCCGCCTAAGCAACTCACACAATTACAATCTCTTATGTTTGGCATCATTTCCGCTAAAGTTCAGGGAAACATTTCAAACACTTAAAACATTTTTTATGAATAAGATCATCTTAGCCCTCGCAGCCGGTGTCGCAATAGGCCTCCTCGTAGCCCCCGAAAAAGGTTCCAAGACCCGTCAAAAGCTTCGCGATGGCTTCGACGAGTATAAGGACAAAGCCACCGACGCCGCAAACGATTTTGTAGACAAAGTAGATCGGACCTATACTAAGGTAAAGACGAAATTCAACAACGCTATCTAGGAGCTGCTCCCCTGAACCGTCAATGATGGTTCAGGGGATTTTTATTATCCCAATTTCCCCGCATCCCTGATCGCCCTACCCGCCGCCGCCAAATTCTCCAACCGCATCTCCGTATACTTCCGCGATAAGATAACCCCATCCGCCCCCCCTTTGAACGCGCTGAAAGTAGCCGCATAAGTATCATCCGGCGAAGCCTTCCTGCTCTTACCACCCGTAGGAATATTGATATCTATCCCCGGTAAGATCTTGCACTTCCCCATAACCCCAGCCTTAGCCCTCTGCGTCTCCCGCAAGACATAGTCGGCCGACAATCCCGCCGCCGCCAGCTCTTCTATCGGTGCCTCATTGGCATAGTTCAGCAGGTGATTGTTCATCTTCATCAGTTCCCCCGGCGGAACATCGCGGTAGACAGTCTGACAAACATTGTTGATAAAGCTCACATACCGCTCTCCCCCGCAATTGTTATACACCACGACTTTCAAAAAATCAGCCATGGTGGCAAGCTCGGCATAGTCTCTCGTGGCCCGGTACAGCGGATTGAAGGAGTTGGTATGCTCTATGTGAAAACCCACCTCCAGCCCCGGCCTGATGGCTTTGACAGCCGTATAAACATCTTTGAGGATCTGATGCTTGCCGGTATCGAACAGCTGGTTATAGGCCATGATCTCCGGATAATGCAACAACAGCCGCTCGAACTCCACATAATAGCCGTCCGAAGGCCGTTGACCGCTCAGCGAACGCTGAACAAAGGCATTAAGCCGCCGGTAGCCTTCCTTCGCCCGCTCGAAGTCGATGCCATGCGCCCTCGCCGCCCGCTCGTGATAGGGACAAAAACAGGTCACCTTGGCCGCATCGATCCCCTGCGCATGACTCGCGCCCACAGCATTCAGCAAAGGCCCATTGCGTTCATTGAACAGCATCACCCCGTCTATCGGATAGGAAGAACAAAGGTCTACGGCCACCGATTTCCAGAATTCCCGTACGTCGGGCTGGAAGAAACATAACGCGCCGCTCTTTCTGCCTTCCAGGTCGATCTCAGCCATAGCCGGCACGAACCCCAGATCGGCAGGATAGCTAAACCCGTCCTGGATGGAACAGATCACCTTCATGCCTCGCTTCTTCGCCCTCGGTAATACTTCGGCAAGGATATCCAGGCTTCCAAGATCAGGCGCTTTCAGCTCCCCGCCCTTGATAGCCGTCTTGGTATAAAACTGCGCGTGGGGTGTAGCGTAATTGCCGCCATGAAAATAGCTCTTGTCGGATTCCTCCACGCCATGACCAGGATAATCCTTCCCCGGCCCCGGCCGCCCCGTGATGCCCCGGTCATAGGTAAACGTACTGAGATAAAGCGTGTTGACAGCCCCCTTCTCTTCCAGTATATCGAGGACTTTCTCCGTTCCTTCATCCACAAAGGAATCCGCCCCTATCTGGATGCCGGATACTATGGGTTGGGTGGCCGCAAGCGGTCGAGCGGCCTCAAGAGCAAGCGGGCCCATAGCACCCAATGCCGCGACTTTAGCGCTGTCCCCTATAAACCCCCTTCTTGAATAAGCCATTGATCAATTTTCATTCAATTTAATCAAATTCCTTCCTATATTCGACCTCCCAACCTAAACTAACTGTATGAAAGGAATCTTGCTGTGTATCACGTTTGC
>JAMFRX010000076.1 GCA_026224995.1 Puia dinghuensis | reverse complement strand
TATTGCACCACCACCCGCGACTTCGTCAACTTCACTCCCACCAGGCTGTATTTCGATCCGGGATATAGTGTGATCGATGCGATGATCCTGCAACGCGGTTCCCGGGATTACGTCTTAGTGTTCAAGGATAATACGCGGCTGCAACGAAATATAAAAGTGGCCTTCAGCAGCAGCCCCGCCGGCCCCTGGCACGACGACTCGCCGTCATTTACGCCCGAATTCACGGAAGGCCCTACCGTCGCCAAGGTCTGCTATGAATATTTCATCTATTTCGACGGCTATCGCACCAAAAAATACGGCGCGGTCAAAACATTGGATTTCAAGACCTTTACGGACGCCAGCGACGAGGTCTCGGTACCCCTGGGCCACAAGCACGGAACCATCGTAATGACGGATAAAAAGACACTCAAAAGACTACAACATGAGCACAAACAATAGCCGCCGTAATTTTTTAAAGACCGCTTCCCTTGGCAGCCTGATGGCCATGAGCATTCCCGAGATCGTTTCTGCTGCCTACGCGCCAGCTAAGGGAAAGAAGATCCAGCTGAATAAAGAGGACATCATCCTGTTTCAGGGCGACAGCATCACGGATGCGCGCCGCAAAAAGGATGACGCTGCTGCCAACAGCCCGGCCGCGCTCGGCACGAGCTACCCTTTTCTGGCTGCGGCGGAGCTGCTGTACCGCTACCCGGAGAAAGACCTCAAATGCTTCAATAAAGGCGTCAGCGGCAATAAGGTCTATCAGCTGGCCGAACGCTGGCAGGCCGACTGTCTCGATGTCAAGCCTACCGTCCTGAGCATCCTCGTGGGGGTAAACGATTTCTGGCATACGCTTGTCAATGGCTACAAGGGTACGATCCAAACCTATCGTGATGATTATAAAGCGCTCCTCGACCGTACGAAACAGGCCCTGCCCGATGTGAAGCTCATCATAGGTGAACCCTATGCCGTTATCGGTGTCAAGTCCGTCGACGACAAATGGTACCCTGCCTTCAACGAATATCGTCAGGCTTCCCGGGAGATAGCGGAAAGTTTCGGCGCGGCCTTCATCCCTTACCAGGAGATCTATGACAAAGCGCAGAAGTCGGCACCTGGTTCCTACTGGACCGTCGACGGCGTACATCCCAGCCTCGCCGGCGCCCGACTTATGGCGGAAGCCTGGCTCCAAACAGTAAAAGGATAACATGAACGTAATCATCCGTCATACCATGCTCGTCGCCGCGCTTTTCGCCGGCTTGCAACGGACCGACGCCCAGGACTCCACGGCCACCGGCAACGAGATCGTTCACTATAGCGGCCATACCCTGAGCAACGTGGACTACCATCATGGACAGCTGGTACCTGCTGTTGGCGTCCACAATATGCAGGTATTACGCGCCAACCGGGAACACCCGGACTCCGCCGAAGGCTCGGGCTTTACCTATAACCATGCGCCGATGCTGGCATATTGGAATAATAAATTCTATCTCGAATACCTTAGCGATAGAGTAGGAGAGAGCGTTCCGCCGGGACAGACCCTGCTGCTCACCTCGCCCGATGGCTATAGCTGGTCTAAGCCGGTAGTCCTCTTTCCGCCGTATAAGATCCCTGACGGCACCACCAAAGAAGGCCATCCCGGCGTGGCCAAAGACCTTTATGCCGTCATGCACCAGCGCATGGGCTTCTATACCTCCAAACATCACCGCCTGCTGGCCCTGGGCTTCTATGGCATCTGCCTCGATCCGCATGACGATCCCAACGACGGCAAGGGCATCGGCCGTGTCATCCGCGAGGTTCATGCCGACGGCAGCTTCGGCCCCATCTATTTTATCCATTACAATCCCGCATGGAACACCGGCAATACGGACTACCCCTATTATACCTCCAGCAAGGACAAGGGCTTCGTCGCCGACTGCAACGAGCTGATGGCGACGCCGCTGATGATGATGCAATGGGTGGAAGAAACCGATCGTAAGGATTCCCTGATCCCCCTGCGCAAGGATTACAAGGCATTTAGCTTTTACCACCTCCCCGACGCTCATGTCATCGGCCTCTGGAAGAATGGGCTCACCGGCTTCAGCAAGGACGAAGGCCGCACGTGGTCGCGTGTCATCCGCGCCCCGCATATCGTCACCAGCAACGCCAAGATCTGGGGGCAACGCACTTCGGACGGGCAGTATGCCACGATCTATAATCCCTCTGAATTCCGCTGGCCCCTGGCGATCTCCACCAGCAAAGACGGACTGGACTACACTAACCTCCTGCTGGTGCAGGGTGAGATCTCCACTGCCCGCTATGGCGGTAACTATAAGAACTATGGCCCCCAATATACCCGCGGCATCGACGAAGGCAATGGCACGCCGCCCGACGGCAATATCTGGATCACCTATAGCATGAACAAGGAAGATATCTGGGTGAGCACGATCCCCGTTCCCGTCACCGAGAAGGTTACGGAAGACGTGAACGACGATTTCAAAACCACCGACCTCAAACACTGGAACACCTATAGCGCGGTTTGGGCTCCGGTGAAATGGATAGATCACGCACTGCAGCTTAGCGATGCTGATCCCTACGATTTTGCCATGGCGGAACGCATCTTCCCTGTTGCCAAAAAGATGCAGGTAGAGTTCGACCTGACAGCTGCCCAGGCCGACCACGGCGAGCTGCAGATCGAATTTCAGGACGAACGCAATACGCCCGCGGTACGCCTGAGCCTCGAACCTGACGGAACCTTCATCGCCAAAGCCGGCGCCCGCACAAAAAGAATGTTGACATATAGGGCAGGACAGACCTATGCGATCCGCGTAACCCTGAATACGGATACCCGAATGTATACAGTGAATGTCGATGGAAAGGACGTCGTCACCCAATTGTTTTTCGCCCCGGTGGAAAGCTTCGGCCACATCGTATTCCGTACGGGTGAAACCCGGCACTTCCCGACTGCCGACTCCCCCGCCGAAGCCGATACCGATCAGCCGAAAGCAGGCGACAGGGTTCCGGAGGCATCGTATACCATTCATTACCTGAGAACCACGAAACAATGATCATCCGACGCCACATATCGCTTACCTTCCTGCTGGCCGCCGGCCTCGTAGCCACCGCCCAGCAAAAGACTATCCGCGTTCCCGGCGTAGAACAGGCGCTCTCGCCGACGGATGTCACCAATATTGGTGGCTTCGAAGGCAACCGCCTGGAAAAGAACCAGCAGAATTATCTTCATACCTTTCCCATCGCCCACTATGTGGGACTCATGGAGGCCCGCACCTTCACCGGCTGGGACTGGCGCGAGGGTGAACAACCGGGTAAATGGCTTGAGTCTGCCATTCTCACCGCCGCCCGCACCCACGATACGCCCCTGGAAACGGAAGCACGGGCGATGTACCAAAGGCTGCTGAAGTCCCAGGCCCCTGACGGCTATATCGGCATCACGAGCCAAACCGTAAGAACACCCGAAAAGCCGCTCGGCGGGATGGATGCCTATGAGCTGTATTTCATGGAACATGCCTTGCTGACCGCCTATGAGGTCTGGAAAGATCCCAAGGCTTTAAAGTCCGCCGAACGTCTCGGCGACTATTTCCTGCATTATATCGCCCCGGGAAAGGCAGAGTTCTGGCCCTCCGACACGCACTACCCCGAAAATAAAGGAAAGACGCTCAAGGGAACAATGCACTCGGCCATCGCCGGCCATAGCATCCACTATTCCTGGGAAGGCACCCTGCTCATCGATCCCATCATGCGCCTGTACGAACTGTCAGGCGATCACCGCTATTACGACTGGTGCAAATGGGTGGCGGGCAGCATCGACCGATGGAGCGGCTGGGACTCCTATTCCAATTTGGATAAGGTGGCCGCCGGCGAAATGCCTATAGATAAGATCCAACCATATGTCCATGCGCATACGTTCCAGATGAATTTCCTCGGGCTGCTCCGAATGTACCAGGTGAGCGGCGATACCTCCTACCTGCGCAAGGTCGTAGGCGCCTGGAAGGACATCGCCGCCCGGCAGCTGTATATCACCGGCGGCGTCAGCGTCGGCGAGCACTACGAACGCGATCATGTCAAGCCATTGACCGGGGAGATGATGGAGACCTGCGCCACGATGTCCTGGATGCAGCTCTCGCAAGCGCTCCTGGATCTCACAGCCGATCCAACATATGCCGACGCCAACGAACGCATCCAATGGAACAACGTCATTGCCGAACAGACCATCGACTGCGACGCGAAGCATTATTTCACACCGCCTAATGGCTATGCTCCCAAGGGCTATTTCCGTGAGCCTGACTGCTGTATGAGCAGCGGACCACGGCTGCTCTCTATGCTTCCCGGCTTCATCTATGCGGCTGGCCCCCGGCAGACCATCTATGTCAACCAGTTTGTCTCCTCCACTACCGTGATCGGCACAACGCGGATCACCCAGCAAACGGATTTTCCGGCGGACGGCAAGGTCTCCATTACCATCGACCCGGCAAAGCCCGCAGCTTTTACCGTCAAGGTCCGCATCCCTGCCTGGGTCACCGATCCGCGGCTCACCGTCAACGGCACGGCAGTAGAAGGTATCCACCCCGGCGCGTATGCGGCCATCACCCGCACCTGGCATACCGGCGACAAGCTGTCGCTCGACCTGCCTATGGAGCTGCAATGGGTAAAGCACGAAAATTACCTCAAGACCACCGACCGCAAGCCGTATAAGACCGAAGCCGACAAAGATGCGCCTTACGCCCTTGTCCGCGGACCCGTGGTATATGCCGTCGATGATATCTGGTACAAGGGGGACACATCTATTTTCCGCAAGGGCTGGATGGACAGCGTTTTTTATCTGACTGACAATCCTTCCCAACTCCGCCAGCTACCGTCTCCGGGCAAGGATATCCTTGGGCCAGGCTACGAAGTGCAGCTTGTCACCGGCGCCGGCCAGGGCGGTAAGCTATCCATCCCCATTTATCCTTTCGCCAATATCGGGAAATGGTATCGCGATCCCGCGCATAAGCCCGACAGCAATTCCGCCGCCTGGACCTATGCGATCTGGCTGCATGCCCTGCCGGACCTTCCTTCGCATGCTTCCGGTCTGCTGACCCTGCCTTATATCTTCGGCGACAATATGGTCCTGCAGCGCGATGCGCCGGTACCCATTTGGGGTAATGCCCGTCCCGGCGCCACTGTCATCCTTAGCTTCGGCCATCAGACAAAAACTGCGGTTGCCGATGATCAGGGCCACTGGCGCGCGACGCTCGATCCTCTTCAGGCATCATCCACCCCTGCCGTCCTGCTCGTTTCGAGCGATAGCGCCGCAGTCATGGAACGCAACGTCCTCGTCGGCGATGTCTGGTTCTGCAGCGGCCAGTCCAATATGGAATACAGCATGCGAAAGAACAGCAAGTTCGAGAAGGCCGCGCATGGCAATGGCCCGGAAGACGAGCTAAGTAAGGCCCACAACCCCGAGATCCGCACTTTCCTGGTCCGCCCCAACTACAGCAAGCCGGGGAACGGCATCCGCAGGGAATGGGATACGGCCGAAGGCGCCCCGCTACGCGATTTCTCGGCCGCGGGCTATTTCTTCGCCAAAGAGCTCTATAGCCGGCTGCATGTTCCGATAGGCATCATCTCCAATGCCGTACCCGGCAGCCGCATCGAACCTTTTCTTCCCGGCGACGGCCCCGACTCCACAGGCAAGTTCTACGAGACGATCGTGAAACCTCTGGCGCCTTATGGCATCAAAGGTTTCCTGTGGTACCAGGGCGAATCCAATTGCTTTCTCAACGACACCGTTCACTATCCCGATAAGTTCAAGACCCTGATAGACAGTTGGCGAACCCTCTGGGGAAACCGCGACCTGTCCTTCTATTTCGTCCAGATAGCCCCCTTCTACTACTCGCGTAGTAACGGCGGCAGTCAACCGCATTCGGCCACCTCCGAGCCGGCCTTCTGGGCGGCGCAGGAGACGGCGCTGGACATTCCTCATACGGGCATGGTTGTCACCACCGATCTGGTCGACAGCTTTCAAGACCTGCATCCGGCTTACAAATGGGAGATCGGCCGCCGCCTCGCCCTCT
>JAMFRX010000639.1 GCA_026224995.1 Puia dinghuensis | reverse complement strand
GACCGACTTGCGACAGTACTTAAAATTGCGGAAGTTGTTGATATCTCGCTCCGCCGCGGTAAAAGTTGAAGGGCAGCTTGACGTGAAAGAGGGTGTTAAGGGTTGTCTGGCCGCCGGGTGGGAGGGGTCTGGGGAGGACAACTTTTATGATGTCGATATATTGGGGGTGGTCTTCCATTTTTGCTTCGAGCCCGTCGGCTTGGAAGTTCAGGCGGTTGATGTAGCCGCGTTGCTCTCTGTTGGAGAAATAGAAATCCGTTCTGCCGTTGCCGAGGAGCTGCTCGCTGAAGGCGGTGCGGTCGTTCTTGTAGGCGTTGGGCCAGCAATGCATCCAGATGAAGGAGAGGGTATCGGGGGAGTTGTTGATGTAGTGGATGCTGATGGAGCCATCCAGGGTTTTGTCCGAATCGTCAAGGGTGACGTCAATGTGGTAGTCGACCTTTTGCTGCCAGTATTGCTGGGCGTGGGTCGTTAGCGGGACCGTGAAGGCAAGAAGCAGGAAAACTAGAAGTTTTTTCATAGCATTTTGCGCCTTCGGCGCTTCCAAGGGGCCGGTGGTTGTCCCGGCTAATGATGGGCTTTCAGCCGAAGCGCGTCCCGCGCTTCCTATCGTCCTTGTCCCATAAATATTATTCTCAACGTATACACCATGATCTTGAGATCTACGGCCAGGGAGATATTCTCCAGGTACATAAGATCGTATTTCATGCGTTCGAGCATCGCTTCCAGGTTCTCGGCGTAGCCGAATTGGATCATCCCCCAGGAGGTGAGTCCCGGTTTTACTTTTAACAGATAACGAAAATAGGGGGTACGGAGATATAGCTGGCCGATATAATATTCGCGTTCCGGTCGAGGTCCTACCAGGCTCATTTCGCCTCTGAGGATATTCCAGAGCTGTGGCAGCTCGTCGATCCTCCACTTACGCATGGTCTTTCCCCAGGGGGTGATGCGGGGATCCTGGAGCGAGGAGAGGGCGGGGCCGTCTTTCTCCGCGTCGGGGACCATGGAGCGGAATTTATAGATCTGGAACTTCTTTCCTTTGAAGCCGATGCGTTCCTGTTGATAGAATATGGGGCCGGGGGAGGCGAGGCGGATACGGATGGCCGCGTAAAGCATGAGGGGGGAGAGGAAGACGAGTCCGGCGATGGAGAAGGCTACGTCCATGATGCGTTTGATGTTCTGTTGCCATTCCGGCATGGGGCTGGTATGGATATCGGAGAGGACCGCTCCCAATACGTTGCTGGTCCGCACCGAGCCGGAGAGGATGTCCAGGGTGCTGGGGATGATCTTGATACGGACGTCCTTGTTGCTGAGCTTCTCTACGAGGGATTCGACCTCCATTTTGGCGGAGCGTTCCAGCGCGACGACGACCAGATGGATATCGTGCTTGTCGATGGTGTGCTCGATGTCTTCGGAGTCGCCGAGCTGGGGCAGGTAGTGGGCGATGCCATTGTTTTGCTGATGGCGGTTGCTGACATAGCCGGCATAGTGGTAGCCGGAGGAGCTGAGTCCTTCTCTGGAATCTTTATAGATCTTGGTGGCGACGGCGTCGCAGCCTACCAGCAGGGTGTTGAAGACGATCTTTCCCTTTTGTACCTGGCCGCGGACGATATTCAGGATAAAAATCCTGCCGGTAAGGGTCAGGAAAAAATGGGAAAAGAGAAAGATGAAATAGGTCTGATAGAAATAGTGGTAGTCCTTGACGGGGTCGTTGATGACGATGGCGAAGAAAATGATCGTGCAGCCGATGAGGCAGTAGACAAACGTATTAGTGGTCTCGTTGAGCCGGGATTTCTGGTAGAGGGACCCGTATGAGCCCACCAGGGCATAGAGGACGAGCCAGCCGACCGGAATGGTCGCGGCGCCCAGCCAGAACCGCTGGGTGAGCAGCAGGTGACCATCGACGAAGACGGGTTCTGCGAGAAGGTACCGGCGGCTGAAGTGAAAGATGATAGCTGACAGCAACGCGGTGATATAATCGCTGACGATATACCAGAAAACGGGGATGGTATGTGCTTTGGGGTTAGCCGCCATGCCGGTATCAGGTGTTGATCGTATTGTGCTTGATCTTTTGCAGAATTTGATGAGCAATATCCATCGCCCGGAATCCATCTACTTCGGATACCAGGGTGGGTGTGTTATTCAGGATGGCATCGCAAAACACTTCCAACTCCATCCGGATGGCATTGACTTCCGGAACGGAAGGATTGGAAAGAGCGATGGTCTTTTTACCGTTCGGGGTCTCGATGTCGAACGAGAAGACGTCCAGGTCCTGGGGCGTCTTCAGCTTGATGATCTCGGATTTTTTGTTGAGAAAATCAATACCAATATAGGCATCTTTCTGGAATAACCGCATTTTTCGCATCTTCTTCATAGAGATGCGGCTGGAGGTGAGATTGGCTACGCAGCCGTTGTTGAATTCCATGCGTACGCTGGCGATATCGGGGGTATCGGTCATGACGGCTACGCCACTTGCGGAGATGTTGTTGACCTCGCTTTTGACCACGCTAAGGATGATGTCGATATCGTGGATCATGAGGTCGAGGATGACGCTGACTTCGGTACCTCTTGGGTTGAACTGGGCCAGGCGGTGCACTTCGATGAACAGGGGGTTGAGGGGGACGGACTGAATGGCAAGGTAGGCGGGGTTAAAGCGTTCGACATGGCCTACCTGTAGCTTGACATTGGATTCGTGGACCAGCTTGACGAGCTCGCGGGCTTCTTCCATGGTGCCTGCGAGGGGCTTTTCGACGAATACATGTTTACCCTTACGGATTGCTTTTTGACAAAGGTTAAAATGGAGGGGGGTGGGCGCGACGACGTCGATGAGGTCGCAGGCGTCGATGAGGCTGTCGGGATCGGTGAAGCGTTGTAGTTGGTATTTTTGAGCGACTTCCGCGGCTATGGCGTCATCGGGGTCATAAAATCCTACGAGGGCCACTTTCTTTATCTCTTTCCAGTTGTTCAGATGAAATTTCCCGAGGTGGCCGACTCCAAAAACCCCTACTTTAAGCATTTATTAAATTTTATTCTGCCCCCAAACCTACGAAAAAAGGGGCAATGGACGTGGACCATGTTCCAATGAGCAGTGCGGACCGTGGCCAACGGGTGGTTAGACGTGGGCAAGGCCAACGGGTGGTTCGGACCGTGGCCAACTGGTGGTTAGACGTGGGCAAGGCCAACGGGTGGTTGGGTGTGGGCAAGGCCAACGGGTCGTTCGGACCGTGGCCAACCGGTGGTTAGGCGTGGGCAACGACAACGGGTGGTTGAGTGTGGGCAAAGGCAACGGGTGGTTAGGTTCAATAGAGGCTGGACTACCCGGTTTATGCGTGCTGGATGGCCGGGCCGGCTTTTTTTTACCTGATCTTTGACTCCGTAAAATCACACCATGCTTAAATCTCTTGCACAACTTTACTTGCGTATCGCCCTTGGGGCGGGTTTTTTCATCATCGGCCTGGACAGGCTGGGGGCGTGGGGTCCTTATGGGAAGCCCTGGGTGAGCTGGGGCGACTGGAAGCATTTTTCAGCGTATGCCCATGAGCTCATGCACTTTCTGCCTTATAGCCTTGCAGAGGGGCTGGCAATAGTAGCCACTTTTGTAGAGGTGGTCAGCGGCCCGTTGTTGATAGCTGGACTGCTGACTAGGTGGGTCGCCTTGGCCTGCAGCCTGCTTACCCTTTGCTTTGCGGCGGCCATGGCCATCACCAATGGCATTGTTTCGCCTCTTAACTATTCCGTATTCACCGTGAGCGCGGCGAGCCTGCTGCTGGCGGCACAGGGGTATTACCGGTGGAGCGTCGACGCTTTGATCCTCCAGGGCAAGCGGCCGTAGCTTTTATTGAAACTGGTGAAAGTGGTAACTTCACTCCATGGAAAACATAAAGATCGCAACGGCACAATTTGAAAATGCCAGCGGAGACAAGACCTATAACCTGAGTGTGATCCGTGAACTGTCGGCTGCCGCTGCCGCAGAAGGTGCGGACGCCATCGCCTTCCATGAATGCAGCATCACCGGCTATACGTTTGCGCGGCATCTCTCGAAGCCGGAATTGCTTGCTGTGGCCGAGCATCTTCCCGAGGGTCCTTCCGTTGCCGCCTTGGCGGCTATCGCGCGCGAATACAATATTGTCATCCTCGCCGGGCTTTTTGAAAAAGACCGGGAAGACAAGATCTACAAGGCTTATGTGGCCGTGGACGGGAATGGGCTGATCGCCAGGTATCGGAAGCTCCATCCTTTTATCAACCCGCATATTACCCCTGGCGACAGCTATGTGGTCTTCGAGCTTAAGGGCTGGAAGTGCGGCATCCTCATTTGTTACGACAACAACATTGTCGAGAATGTGCGGGCGACGGCATTGCTGGGAGCACAGATCATCTTTATGCCACATGTGACGATGTGTACGCCGTCTACCCGGCCGGGAGCGGGCTTCGTGGATCCGCGGCTATGGGCGGCCCGTGAGACGGACCCTACATCTTTGCGCATCGAATTCGACGGGCTAAAGGGGCGACAGTGGCTGATGAAATGGCTGCCGGCGAGGGCGTATGACAATGGCATTTATGCGGTCTTCTCCAATCCAATTGGGATGGATGGCGACCAGCTGAAAAATGGCTGTTCGATGATCGTGGACCCTTTTGGCGATGTGATTGCGGAGTGCCGCTTATTGGGGAATGAGATCGCTATAGCGACGCTGACGCCCGAGAAGCTCAAGCTGGCGGGTGGGTATCGGTACAGGCAGGCAAGAAGGCCGGAGCTGTATGGGGAGGTTATTGGGAGGCCGCATGTGTCGGAGCAGAAGGTGGTGTGGCTTACGCCATGAGAGCTATACTGGTGCAAGTTGGGGCAAAAATATATCATTTTTTTTACCTATTTTTACTATCATATGACAGCCGCAGCAATAAGAGATAATTATATGATTGCATCAGAGTCGCCGATGACAAGAAGATAAAGGCTATCTACATGATGTTGGAAGATCATATATCGGAGGAAACTGAATGGTGGAGCAATCCCACCTTCGTTGCCGAGCTGGAAAAAGAATATGCGGCATGGGATTCGGGCAAAGAAAAAGGCTATTCCCTTGATGACGTTAAAGCTGAAATAAGTAAACGCAAATCAAAGTTTTCCCTTACTTACTAATATATCGCATACAGAAAAGAAAGAGGATCATTGCGATCAGCTCCATCTTCCACACGAGCAGAAATCCCAATAAAAAGTATTCTGGAACGAAATAGAAACAACTAGATAATACTATCGCAGTATTAGTCCGGCAAGCTCTTCCCAACTGCCGGCGAGCTCTTGACTGCCCAGATGGCGGGCGATCATGGAATGGATCTCCGCTGGTTTCAGCCCTTGTTTGCGCAGGTGTTGTATCGAGGTGGAACCGGCTGATTTGGATAATTTTTCACCGCTGGTGGTGGTGAGCAGCGGGTGGTGATGAAAAGTGGCGTTGCGGAAGGCAGGCGCGTCAAGTTGGTAAGACAGGTAATGCTGGGCGAGGGTAGAGGGCCAGAGGTCTTTTCCTCTTATGATGAGGTCGATACCATAGTGGAGGTCGTCTATGAGGGAGGTCAGCTGGTAGGCGGGGAATCCATCCCGCTTGCGGACTACGAAATCCTGCATCTCCGGGGGGAGCGTGGCGTCCATGTGGGTGGAGGGAAAGGTCTTTATCCTGAGCGGTAAGGGGGCGGTGGTATTTAGTCGCCAGGCGGCGCCGGGGGTATCGAGGGGGAGGCCGCGGTGGCGGCAGGTTCCCGGGTAAGCGCCGTTTATACTATCCCGTGAAATCATTCCCCGGCTGCAAGTGCAGGCGAAAACGGTTCCGCTGGCTTTGAGGTGGTCGAGGGCCTGGTGATAGAGCGGCAGGCGATGCAGCTGGGAATATTCGCGCGAGAACTGTGCCGGATCTGCGGGGCCTTGGTCCCAGGGTATTTCGAGAAAATTCAGGGTGTCGAAGATATCCTGCACATATTCTTTGCCGGCTCTTTGCTGGTCGAGGTCGTCGATCCGCAGGAGGATGGCGGCTTTTGTGTTTCTTGCCAGGGTGGCGGTAAGTGAAAAGGACAGGATGTTCCCGAGGTGCAGAAAGCCGCTGGGTGTGGGTGCGATCCTGGTCTTGTTGAATAGGGATGGCGGGTTCATGATCAGTGGGTATCTGCCAGCCGGAGATGGAATTCCTGGATGCGGGCGGGGTTTTCCGGCGTGAGTGTGAACCTGACTTCCAGGTCGGCGTTCTCGCCTTCCAGCAGGAAGGAGCCGCGGAGGCCATTGTCGGCGTGGAATTCGCTGACGCGGATGATCTTTCCGGCCCGGGTGAAAAGGGCTGTGGCCTCTTTGCGGAGGGAGTCGACGAAATAGTCCTGCCAGAAGTTTACGGCGAAGATATCGCTGGTGCGGGCGTTATTCCAATCGGGGAGCAAGGCTACCAGCTCATTCTGACGTTGCCGGAGGATGGGGGATACGGCGGGAGGCCGGGGCTTGAGGCGTGCCAGGGTGACCAGGGTATCCAGCACGGCCATGTTGATGGCGGAGGCGTTGGCATAGGTGAGGTTACTGAAGCAGATGATGCCGATACCGTAGTCTGGCAGTATCATCCAGTTGCTGCCGAAGCCCGGCAGTCCGCCGGTGTGCCCGACCATTGTCTTTCCTTTGCAGTCCTTTGACCAGCGGATACCATAGCCATAGGCGGATACTAACGGGCAGGTCTCACCGCCCGGGTAGCTGAACTGTGGGTTGAGGCTATTGAATGTCCAGGGTTGTTGCATCTCGCGCAGGGAGCTGCGCTTCAGTGGTCCTTCTTCTTTTCCGCTGCGCGAGGGCCAGGCGGACAGCTGAAAGGCGGTATACCTGGCGAAGTCTTCCATTGTCGTGATCATCCCGCCCATGGCGCCATAGATGCCGGTGTGCAGCATGGGCTGCTCTGCCCATTGGCTGTTGAGCCAGCGATAGCCGTGTGCCAGCGCGTTTTCCGGAACTTTGGTGTACTCGAAATACGTATGTGTCATCCCGAGAGGTTTTAGAATATGTTCCGTCACGTATTGTTCGTATGACTGGCCGGTAATCTTCTGCAGGATATGGGCTAAGATGGCGAATCCCGTATTGCTGTATTCGTAGGCGATGCCCGGGCTGTTCGAGAAGGACAAACCCTTACGGATGAGGGCAAGTAGCTGTTGGTCGGTGATAGCCAGCTGGCGGTCGCCCCAGGGGTTGTCTTCCGGGAAGCCTGCGGAATGGGTGAGGAGGTTCCGGATGGTGATGGCAGGGGCGTCGGAGGCCGGTCCCTTCTGTCCTGCGAGCTCGGGGATATAGCGGGAAGCCGGGTCGTCGAGCCTGATCTTTCCCTGGTCGCGGAGCTGGAGGATGGCAACGGAGATAAAGCTTTTTGTCATGGAGGCGATCCGGAAATCGCTTTCCGCGGTAGCAGGGATCTTTTTTTCGAGGTTGGCGTAGCCGGTGCTGCCGCTATAGACGAGCTTTCCGTCGGCGACGATGCCGTAGACCATGCCGGGATAGTGGTTCTTTTCGGCGTAGCTCTTGAAAAGCTGGCCGGCGATGGGAAAGTAACCTTTTAGGTCGGTGGCGGTGGCCTGTCCTGGTGGCGGCCCGGGGACCATATGGTCGTAGATGAGCTTCGAGACCGTGGCTTCCGTTTCTATGGCCGTGGGATAGTCGGGGATGCCGCGCGAGAGGAGGACGACCACGTATTTGCGGCCATCGGGGAGGAAGACGATGCCGGAGTCGTGACAGGAGCCGGTGATCCAGCCGCTCTTGCTGGCTACACGGACCTCATCGGGGAGCTTGCCGGCGATGACCTCTTTAAAGTGCTGGTCCAGCAGGATGTGGATCATGGCGTCGCAGGAAGTCTTGTCCACGGCGGTTCCGGCGGCTAGCTGGCGGAAGAGCAGCAGGAGGTCGAAGGCGGTTGTGGTATTGTTGAGACCTTTTTGGAAGGCTTTGTTGTCTTCCACTCCGCGGAGGACCTGGATATCTTTTGCGCCCATCTGGCGCATCGTCGCCACGACATTTTTTGCGCCTACCAGTTCGATCACCAGGTTGGTGGAGAGGTTGCTGCTTTCGGTGATCATCCTATAAAGGAGGTCTTTGAGGGGGAGCTTTTTGCCTGCAAGGAAGTATAGATCTTTTTCGCTGTCGGATGCGGAATCCAGGATATAATGGCTGCTGTCGGCGATGCTGATGAAATCCGTATGGATGAGGATGGAGTCCTGCAGGGACAGCTTATGTTGGGCGATCAGGCGAAATGTCTCGATGAGCACGGGCGTTTTCATGGTGCTGGCTGCATGGAAGCTTTCGTGTTCGTTGATGAAGAGCTGCTGGCCGGTAGAGAGGTCTTCGAAGGCCAGGGCAAATGTGGCCTGGGGCTGGCGGGCGTAGATGGCCATGATCTCGCGGCGGAGGAGGGCGGTGTCGTGGATGGACAGGCCGGAGGTGGGCAGGTCGGCAGCCTGTGCGAGGTGCACGAGAATGACTGCCGGCAGCAGGAAAAAGCAGAGTCTTAGCATTCGGTAATTTACCGATTATTACCTTACCAGGATCATTGTGCCCTTGTGAAATACCGTCTTGTTTGCGTAGGTGGTGCCCTGCACCATCCATACGTAAGTGCCGCTGTCCATGGGCTGGCCGTTGAGTTCGCCATCCCAGCCGTCGCCGATGCGGGTAGTGCTGTAGACCAGTCTGCCCCAGCGATTATAAACCCTGAAAAATGCCAGGGAGGAGATGCCTACGGGCACGGGCCGGAAGAGGTTGTTGGTGGCGCCGCCGGGCGTAAACGCGTTGGGGACGAAGATATCCGGGCCGGTGCTGAATACTTTGACCAGGATATCCGCGGAGCCTTTGCAGCCGTTGACGGTGGTGGCCGTGACGAAATAGCGGACCGAGTCCATGCCGTCGGTGAAGAGTGCGATGGGATCGGCGATGGCGGGATTGTTGAGGGCGATGCTGGGTGTCCACAGGAATTGGTCGCCTTCGGGGCTGGTGGTATCGTTGGAGCTGGCGTGCAGCTGCAGTGGCTGGTTGACCACGATGGAGGTATCGTTGCCGGCGTCGACGAGGACCTTCGGCAGGACGCGGACCAGGAAAGAATCTTTCAGCAGGTTGGGGCAGCCCGCGTTCTCGATGCTGATGACATAGTTGGTGGTGGTCAGGGGGTTGGCCGTTGCCTGTATCGAATAGGGGAGGAGGTTGATGTTTCCGTCTCCCTGGTTGGCAAGGGCGAAAGATGTGTTCCAGGTAAAGCTTGTCCCACTGGTGATGGAGGTGTTAAGCGTGGCGCTGGTGCCGTAGCAGATGAGGGTATCCTCCGGTTCTGCCGTTGCTTGCGGGAACCCTGCCTGAACGATGTTGACGACTCCGGCGGCGCTGAGCTGGGAGGGGCATACGCCGCTTTGCACAAGGACGCGGTACTGCGTGGTCGAGGTGAGGCCTACGACTTCGTACGTGGTATCCAGGTTGGCCGGGGAGAAAGGCGTCCAGGTCGTGCCGTCCGGCGAGACCTGCCAGTTCAGGGGTTTCCCGACTTCGCCTACGAGGGTCAGCAGGGCGTCCTTGGTCTGGTTGAGGCAGAAGATCAGGGGGCTGGGGCTTAGTGCGCCGCCTACGGTCTGGGGGTCTACTATAACGGTTTGTGCGGAGGCCGTATCGATATTGCAGGACTCCCCATTTTGGATGAGGGCTGCGTAGGTGGTGGTGGCCGTGAGGTTCGTGGCGGTATACTGATCGGTGGTATCGGCGATCGGCGTGTAGGTTGTGCCGTTAGTAGACGCCAGCCAGTTCAGGACGCTGCCGCGGTTGCTGCTCAGCGTGAGCACGACGTTACCGGCCCCGGAACAGATCTCCGTTCCGCCGCTGAGGGCCCCGGCGATGGTGGGTGGGGCGGTCGTGACGGGGAGGATGCTCTTGAGGTTGGCGCAGCTGTTCTGTTCCTGGGCGTTGACCGAGCCGGCGTCGGTGCCGACCTTTACCTGCAGGGTGCTGCTGTCGCTGCCGGCCAGGACGGACCAGTCGCCGGGGACTGACCAATTATACGTTGCTCCTGCGAGGGAGGGAACGGAGTAGGTGAGGGTGCTGCCGACACAGGCGACGGTATCGCCGCTGATCAGCAGGCCTGCGCAGGTGTTGCGCAGGGCGATATAGGAATAGGCGAAATGACCGCCAGGGACGCAGTTGTCGGTCTCGAAGGTCAGGGTCACCTGCTGTCCGCGGTAGGGGGCGAGATCGAAGGTGACTTCCGTCCAGCCTTTGTACCAGACGTCATAGAGGTGCTGGTTGGCGTTGATACCTTGTCCGTTGGGGTTGGCGTTAGGGGAGGGCTGGCGGCTTGGGAAGAAGCCGTTGGCCTCGGCCGCTGCCGTGTCCAGGGTCGCGCCGCCGCCGCCCTGGGTGGCGTTGTTGAGGGTAGGGAGAAAATATTGAGGCGAGGCGCAGGTGATGATGCTGTCGTTGGTCTTGAGGGTAGCCTGGAACAGGGGCTGCTGGGCGCTGTTGTGGGCGCCGTTCTCCAGGACCATGGCGTAGGCGTAGGTCATGGTATAGGGTTCCGTCACAGGCCCGGGGGGTACGCTGATCCGGTAGCTGACGCCCCGGACATAGCCGCCGCCGCTGGAGTTGCCGGAGGAATGGGTAATGGAAGTGGACCCCAGCTTAAGTGTGGATGTATATTGATAGCCATTGACCTTGGGTATGGTAGCGAAGAGCCCATAAGGGTCTTTGGATGAGGCCGTGATAATCTGGATGCCGGCAACGCTGGGCAGGTTGTACTCATAGATGGTGCTGGTGCCCAGGGTACCGGACGGGGGACCTACCAAAGAATCGTAGGTAAGGGAATCTGTTACCGGATTGCCCTTGGCGTTATTGCCGGTATAGGCCAACCAGTGGGTGAGGTTGCCGAAGGAGAAATTATTGTTTAGCGGGCATACTTGCGTCTGCGCAAAGGCGGCACGGCAGAAAAGCAGGCAAACTACTGGTAAAAATTTCTTCATCAGGCGCTCATAAAGTAATAGAATGGTAAAAATAGCATCTTCCCCATAGGATTACGAAGGATTTTGGGTTAGAGTTTACTGGCGTCGGAGTTATTTTTTTGTGCAAAGGCCGCGCCACGGGGAGGAACATTATATAAACTATTGATTTCCATCCCAGTCTCCGGTGATCTCCCGGTGCATCTGCCGCATGAAGTCACGGAGCCAGGCTGCATTTTCCTCCGCCAGCCGCCGGCCTGCGGCGGTATTCATCAGGGCGGGCAGCTTCAGCAGCTTGACGGTAAAATGATCCAGGGCGTAGGTGCGGTCGTCGAGTGGTCTGTGTTCCGCCAGGGGATCTTCGGGATCGAAAAGCCGGGTGCCGAGCTGTCCGGCAATATAGAATGTCCTTGCCGCGCCGATGGCGCCGAGAGCTTCCAGCCTGTCCGCATCCTGAAGGATCTTAGCCTCCGGCGTCAGCGGCGGCACGGCTGCGGAGAAGCTATGGGCGTGGATGGCGTGCTGCACTGCCGGGATCTTTTCCTGCGGGAAGCCGGGGAATTCGGTGACGAGCAGCTCGCCGGTCCGTTCCGCGCTGAGGCGGGAGCTTTCCTGACGTTGGGGATGGTTTTTGGGGAGGGCTATGAGGTCGTGAAAGTAAGCGGCCGTGAGTAGGACGAGGGGGTCGGCAGGTTCGTTTTCCTGCCGGTTGATGTAGTTTGCGGTCTTCCAGACCCGCTGAAAATGACTGAGATCGTGGGAGCCGTCAGAAATACCCAGTTCCCTTAAATAGGCTGAAAATCGGTCTTCCCAAATCGGGAGAAAGCCAGTCGTATCCATGTGCTAAGTCCTTTTAGCTAAAATTATGTTATTTTCCTTGCAGCGCCGTATTATGATAATATGTCCTTCCCTATAGCAGCCAACAATTTACGGATAGGAAAAAAAATTTGTTAATGTAATTTTAATTTTTTTACCTTAGATCAATAATTGCTAAACTTTTGCTTTATGACCATTCAACGATTGCTTGCCAGAACGGTGAGCTTCATCCTACTTTGTGTACTTTTCACACAAACCGCATTTTCCCAGACAAAAACTATTACCGGCAAGGTTACTGATGACAAAGGCGCCGCTGTACAAGGCGCTACCGTCACGGTAAAAGGTTCTAAAATTGGGGCTTCTACCGGTGCAGACGGTAGCTTTAGCCTTACGGTCCCTTCTTCTGCTTCGACAATTACTATCAGCTCGGTAGGCTTCACGGCGCAAGATGTGTCCATCAGCGGGCAGACCAGCGTGAGTGTCTCGCTGGTATCTTCTCAATCCAATCTAAATGAGGTGGTGGTCATCGGTTATGGCACCACCATGCGGAAAGACGTTACCGGGTCCATTTCTACGGTAAGGGCGAAAGACTTCGACAAGGGCGCCGTTGCTCCTGAAGAGCTGCTGATCGGTAAGGTCGCGGGGCTGCAGGTTTCCGACAACAGCGGTCAGCCGGGTGGTACGACCATCACGAAGATCCGCGGTAACAACTCGATCGTCAGCGGTAACAACCCGTTGTATGTCGTGGATGGAATTCCGTTGGATGCTACATCGCCGATCCCCAACAACAACGCTGCGGCCACCGGCGCTTCGCCTGGCAACAACCCCCTGTTGTTCCTGAATCCCGGCGACATCGCGCAGATCGACATCCTGAAGGATGCGTCTTC
>JAMFRX010000638.1 GCA_026224995.1 Puia dinghuensis | reverse complement strand
TTGGGGCCGCCGAGCCGGATAAGCTGCGTATCCGTGTAGGAGAACAGCCTGCCTTGCAGCAAAGGATCATTCGTAAAATCAATGCCCGGCACCACATTTCCTACATGAAAGGCGACTTGCTCCGTTTCCGCGAAGTAATTGTCCGGATTGCGATTCAGCGTCATCTTCCCGATGCGTTGGACAGGCACCAGCTCCTCCGGGATCAGCTTGGTCGGATCCAACAGGTCGAATTCATACTTATGCTCGTCTTCTTCCGGAACGATCTGTACCCCAAGCTCCCATTCGGGAAAGGCACCGCTTTCAATGGCATCAAACAGGTCCCGGCGATGAAAGTCAGGATCTTTGCCGGAGATGTTCTGTGCCTCGTCCCAGGCGACGGAATGCACCCCCAGCAGCGGCTTCCAGTGAAATTTTACGAAGCTCGCCTTTCCGGCTTCATTGATAAGCCGGAAGGTGTGAACGCCAAACCCTTCCATCATCCGCAGGCTTCGCGGGATAGCGCGATCGCTCATGACCCACATGATCATATGCGCCGACTCCGGCATCAGGGAGATAAAATCCCAGAAAGTATCATGCGCAGATGCCGCCTGCGGTATCTCATTATGCGGTTCAGGCTTTACAGCATGGATCAGATCAGGAAACTTCATAGCATCCTGGATAAAGAATACCGGCATATTATTGCCGACGAGGTCGAAATTACCTGCCTGTGTATAGAACTTTACCGCAAAACCGCGCACGTCACGCGCCAGGTCGGAAGAGCCGCGGGAACCAGCCACCGTCGAAAAACGTACGAATACCGGCGTCTCGATTCCGGTGTCGTTGAGGAATTGCGCCTTGGTGACCCCTTTCATCGGCTTATATACCTTGAATACCCCATGCGCAGCGACTCCACGGGCATGCACTACCCGTTCGGGGATCCGCTCGTGATCAAAATGGGTGATCTTTTCGCGTAGGATAAAATCCTCGAGCAGGGTAGAACCCCGGTCACCCGCCTTCAGCGAGTTCTGGTCGTCATTGATGCGCAGACCATGGTCGGTAGTCATGAACTGCCCGTCACCGGACGCCGTATTCTTGTTGAGATCTTCTGTCTTTGGATCGCTGGTAACTGCCGCTTTTTTTTTCATATTCTTATTCCCCCTAAAATCCTATGCCATGGATTTCCCCGGTTTACCGCACTGTTTTCCCGGTTCTCCGCAACTCCCCCAACCACCCCACCCCATCAGCCTAGCTTTACAAAATGAAAAAGCTCTTCCTTTACATACTCCTGCTCCTCGGCGCCACCATCACCCAGGCCCAGCCTCCCGCCGGCCACGATGGCAATGCCGGCCCCGGCCATGACAGCCACGACGCCCCCGCCCCGGTAGGCCACCTCTACGGTAAGCTGGTAGACTCCTCCGGCCATGGCATCGCCCAGGTCTCCGTCCTCATCCTGAAAACAGGTAAGCCTAAAGACCAGCTCCTCAAAGGAACCGCAACCCAGAAGAACGGCGACTTCTCCGCCGAAGACCTGCCCCTCAATACCCCCCTGAAGCTGAACATTTCCGCTATTGGCTATAAATCGCTCACCAGGGAGCTCACCCTCACCCGCCAGTCGTCAGACAAGGATCTCGGTAATGTAGCTTTAACACCCACACAGGACGACCTCCAGCAGGTAATCGTTACGGCATCCAAACCCGCTATTCAAATGGATATGGAAAAAAAGGTCTTTAACGTCTCCAAAGATATCGCCAGCATTGGCGGCACCGGCCTGGACGTCCTCAAGAACGTACCCAGCATCAGCGTGGATATCGATGGCAATATCTCCCTGCGAGGCGGCTCCCCACAGCTCTTCGTAGACGGGAAGCCCACTACCCTGACCCTGGATGAGATTCCCTCCGACGCCATCGAAAGCGTAGAGGTGATCACCAACCCCTCGGCCAGATATGACGCCTCAGGCGGCGGCGCCGGCATCCTCAATATCGTACTAAAGAAGAACCGAAAGACAGGCTACAACGGCAGCGTAAGAACAGGAGTCGACAGCTACGGTGGCGCCAACGCCGGCGCCGGGATCAACATCCGGGAGAATAAGATCAACTTTTCCGTTGACCTCAACGCCAGACGCCAGCGGGACCGCACCACGGCCTCCACCAGCAGACTCGACGCCAGCACCACCCCCAACACTTCCCTCGACCAGCAAGAACGCGACACCTCAAAAGGCGCAATGTATTTCGGCCGCATGGGACTCGATTACTTCCTCACCAACAGGACGACGATCTCGCTTACCGGATTCGCCATGCACCACGACGGGACGACGATCTCCAACCTGAAGCTGAATACCGACAGCCTATACACCGCCGGCAAGATCAGCCAGTACAGCCAGGAAGAGATCAACAACGCCAGCACCTTTAACGGTCGCGGCGCCACCCTGGGCATCAAACAGCTCTTTGCCAAGGATAAAGAAGAATGGACGGCCGACGCCAGCTATTTCTCCGGCAACGCCAACAACAATTCGCTCTACGCCACCAACTATTACTCCAACGGCAGCGGCTCCGCCCTCTCCAGTACCGAGCTGCAAAAGATCCAGGGCGGCGGCAATGACCATAACATCATCCTCCAGACAGACTACACCGATCCACTGAGCTCCAGGACCACCCTGGAAACCGGCCTGAGAGCCGCCCTGCAAAGCCGTTTAAATATCAACAACAACTATACCTACCAGCCGGATTCGGCAGCCTATGAGCTGATCCCCTCCGCCGCCAGCAATTACAAGAGCCGGAACAATGTCTATGCAGCCTACGCTACCCTCGCCAGCAGCATCGGCACCATCGATTATAAGGTAGGCCTCCGGGCTGAGAGCTCCAGCTACCATGGCACCCTCCTCAATAGCGGCCAGGGCTTCAGCAACCAATACCCCGTCAGCCTCTTCCCCTCCCTGTTCTTCAGCCGGAAACTTGGCGAAGGACAGGAGATCCAGCTAAGCTATACCAGAAGAGTGAACCGTCCGAATTTCAACCAGCTTGTTCCCTATACGGACTCGTCCAATAAGCTTAACATCACCCGCGGCAACCCCAACCTGGTCCCAGAGTTTACCCAATCCACCGAGCTCTCGTACCTCAAGACCTTTGCGGGTAACGCCACCCTCATGGGCTCCATCTATTACAAGCATACCGACCACTTGATCACAGGCTATATCACAGAAGACTCGAACAGCACTACCCTGATCAATACCTATATAAATGCCGAGTCCAGCAACACCGTCGGCGCCGAGCTCACCGCCCAGCTGCCATTAACCAAATGGTGGGACCTGACTTCCAATCTGAACGTCTATCACTCGAAGATCAATGCCGGCACCACCGGCATCGTTCCCCAGCAAGCCCTATGGAGCTG
>JAMFRX010000637.1 GCA_026224995.1 Puia dinghuensis | reverse complement strand
GGACAGCATATCCTCCATGGTTTCCAGGAGGTTTTCTGCCTGGGCTTTGATCCGATCGCTGTGGCCGGCGGCGGTGGAAGCGTCCATGTGGGCGGCGCCTTCCTTCTGCAGGTGTAGGATGTTGATCAGGTTGGATACGGGCGCTCTGAGGTCATGGTTGAGGATGCCGACAAACCGGGTCTTTACCTCGTTGGCCTCATCAAGCTGGCCGTTGAGCAGGAGTAACTTCGTGTTTAGTCTTTTCCGGGTGCGGTTCTGCCAGTATAACAGGGCTCCAATGATTGCCAGGAGAGCGATGCCAGACAGGAGGTAGTAGGTTTGGCGGACCTGGATGGCAAGGGTGTGCCGGTTGGCCGCCAGTTGGTCCTCGCGCAACTGGACCTGGTATTTTTCGTCCATCGTGGCCAGCTTGTTCTTCTCCTCCTGGGAAAAGAGGGAGTCATTGAGCCGGGCCCTGTTGTCGGCACTCTCGAACGCCTGCTTGTAATCGTGCAGGAGGCCGCAGATCTGCGCCAATTGACCGTACTCGCCGATGAGTTCTTCGACACGATGGGTTTTTTTGCTGGATTCCAGCGCAATAAGTGTGTATTGTTCGGCCTTCCGGAGCAGGGCGGTTTTATTTTCTTTCGCGGGGTGCAGGGAGTCCGTCGCCTTGGTATAGTACATGGCGCCGATGTTGTCAAGATTTTCCGCGACCATGAAATAGTCCGGATTCGTTCGGTCCCAAATCTCCTTGGCCATAAAGGCAAAGTAAAGGGCGGAATCCGGCTTGTCGAGGTAAAGGCTCAGCATGTGCGAATAGATGGTCGCCATTCCCAGTTCATTACGTTGCTTGCTATATAGTCGGATGCCGTTGAGATAATACTGCCGCGCCAGGGGAAATTTGTTCTCTTTGACATAGATATTTCCTAACGATTCCATTGCCTTCGGCCCTTGTTGGGAGTCGCCACGTGTGGAATCGATTTGCGATAGGACGGGCAGGGTATATTCTTCCGCCTTGACGTAATCGCCTTCAGCAAAATATACCGAGCCGACATTTATACTGCTGATGTTCATGAGCGGGGTGTCTCTGATCGCTTTGACGATGCGCAGCGCGCGAAGGTAATCATCCAGGGAGGCGGCCTGATCGGAAGAAGCCTGGCTGACCGCACCCAGATTAATGAGGGCCCGCGCCATGCCCGGACTGTCCTTTGCCGTTTCCGCCAGCGCATAGCCTTTTTGCAGCCAGCTCTTCGCATTGGGAATGTCGTTCAGATAAATGGCGGCGCGGCCTAGGGAGATATACGCGGTCGATTCGTAATGGGGATTGTGCAGTTTCTCCGCGACGGCCAGCCGCTCTTTCTCGTATGCGAGACTTTTCGCAGGATTACTGGTAATATAGGCCTGGTCAAGGGCAAAAAGCAATTTGAATTTGGTGGAATCGGGTGCGGTGGCCTCAGCCTGCTCCAGGGAATCCTTGTAGCGCTGGTCTTTGAATTCGGCGGTCGACGGGGCGACCGCTTTATGTGTGGGTTCGGTTGCACCTGACACTTTGGTCTGAGCCGGCGACACAACATAAAAGAAGAAGGTAATGGCTACCGTGTAGCCCGATCGCGCGACATAAAGCCTCATAGTGAAATTAAGATATGAAATATTGGCCAAACAGACTTTCTCATTTTGGCTACAGAAACTCCCAATTAGGCTACAAGTACCGAATGGCGGCGGAGAAATTAAGGCCGCAAGGCCCGGGATTCGGTGCAGACCATCCAGGATTCGGAACCCTATTGTTTTCATTAAAGAGCAACTGAGATGCGTACATTGGCTTGTTTGGTAGGTATAGTAGGGCTGGCTGCGGGAGCATTTGGCCAGACATCCGGAGAACTGGTCTTGTATCCCGCGCCGGCGGGAGCGCCGCATAACGACGAATTTCCTATTACATGTGAAGTTTCCATCGGCGTTTAAACATATCAGCATCTTCCGTTGTGGCAAAAACGCTACGTCGATTTACCAAGGCTCTCCTTTATTTACGCTTGTCGATTTATAGCGTTGCTTGCAGAAATGGCCTTGTTTTTCAGGAAACCTCGTTATAGATTTATAGATTCTATCAAAAGGCTAAAATATTCAACCATGAACACGACAAACATCGAAAGAAGGAACTTCCTCAAAATGCTGACCATGGTCACCGGTGGGTCGCTGGTCTTACCGCAGTTAGCCAATGCCGAAACGCACAAAACTGACCAGGATGCCAAAGCAGTCTATATTAGTCCGGGAGAGGGCGAAAAATATAAGCTTAGCACCGGTGAAGTAACTTTCAAATTAAATAAGGCGCAAACCGCGGGCAATCTCGGAAGCAATGAAGGGTTATTGCTGCCTGGTTTTATGGGTGCCCCGCCGCACTTTCACAAAACCTTTGACGAGATAAGTATTGTGCAGGAAGGTGTCATGAGCGTGTTGGTCGGCGAAGAGGTGTATGACGTACCTGCAGGAGGGTGGCATTTGAGACCGCGGGATGTGGTTCATACTTTTTGGAACTCGGGTAATACTCCCACCCGGTACATCGAGTTATTCACTCCGGGTGGGTTTGAAGAATATTTGAAAGGACTTTATAAAATAGTTACCACTACGAGGCCCATCGATACCAAAGCTATCGCAGAACTGGCAAGCAAGCATGATATCATCCTTCGATTCGATCTCTTACATGGAATAATGGACAAGTATAAAGTTCATTTGTAAAAGACGGATTGATCTGGCGGCAACGTCTTATTGCCTTACTAAGGTTACGCTAATTCCCTTGCGGAGCAGGTTCGCCTTCTCCCCCCAAATTGGCCGTACATTCAACTTCCACAGCAGACACGGGTATATTTTTTTTTGCGGCCTCCCCGAATATGTCCCCTACTCGCTCGTAACCTTCGCTTCGCTCGGTTATCCTTCCCGCATTTGCATTGCCCAAGTAGCCTCGCCCGGCTAGGGCCGTGCGGGTTTTGTTTTTCCATCCGCTTAGGCGAATACATTCGCCCCGCGTCCAAAAAGAACAAAGCCCCTCGCTTTCGCGAGGGGCTCCTCGTTGCCCGACCAGGATTACCTGCGGGCACTCCGTGCCACTCCGGTGATCCTCACCGCATTTGCATTACCCAAGTGACCACGCCCGGCTGAGGCCGGGCTAGTTTTGTTTTCGCGTCCGTTCACCCGAGCAAGCTCGGTTCACTCCCGCAAAAACAAAACCCGCGACATACGTCGCGGGTCACTCGTTGCCCGACCAGGATTCGAACCTAGACAAATAGAACCAAAATCTATCGTACTACCATTATACTATCGGGCAATCCGTCCTTTTAGAAAAGGAGTGCAAAAATAAGCTCTACCCCAGCATGTTCCAAAAGATTTTCTGGTTACGACCCCTAAATAAACTTAAAAAGCAACGCCACTATCGCATAGATCAGCGTCGCCGCAAAAACCCCCTTGGCCGTCTGATCCCTATGCGAATTGATATAAATAGTAAAAAGCGCAATATTCAGCACCAGGCAAGGCACCGAAATAGCCGTGATCTGCGACTTATTCTGTTGCATAAAACCAAAGAACTCTTTGATCGAATAAAGCGGATAGAATTTGACAAAATAATAGACGAGAAGGCTAATGATCGGCGCGACCAGCCCCAGCACCAGGCCCAGACGCAGGTTGTCTTTTTTGAATATCACGATTTCCACGTTTTTTCAAGTTTGCTCTTAAGAACGTAATTCGTCATGTCAAATTGTACGGGAACCACGCTCACATAATTGTGCTCCAACGCCCAAACGTCTGTATCCCTGCCCCGGTCGAAATTCACGAATTTGCCCGTAAGCCAGTAATATTTCTTGTTATTCGGGTCCTTGCGCTCTACGAAGTCCTCCTCGTATTTGGCGTAGGCCTGCCTGCAGATCTTGAGCCCTTTGATCAGGTTATCCGGTACAGCCGGGAAATTGACGTTGAGGATCAAGTGTTTATCCACGGGACGCGATAAAAGCTGCTCCACGATGATCTTCACATATTTCTTCGCGGGGCCGAAGTCGGCCTCTACGCTATAATCCAGGAGGGAGAACCCGATAGAGGGGATGCTCTCGATCGCCGCTTCCACCGCGGCGCTCATGGTGCCGGAATAGATCACGTTGATGCTGTGGTTGGCGCCATGGTTGATGCCGCTCAGGCAGAGGTCGGGCTTGCGGCGGAGCACTTTGTCTACGGCCAGCTTCACGCAGTCCACGGGAGTGCCGGAACACTGCCAGGCTTCTACACCCTCGAAGAGATGATGCATCGGTGTTAACCTAAGTGGGTTGCCGATGGTGATCGCATGTCCCATGCCGGATTGCGGCTTATCAGGGGCTACCACCACTACTTTTCCCAGGCCTTTTACGGCTTCCACGAGATTGCGGATACCCGGGGCGCTGATGCCGTCGTCATTGGTCACCAGGATCACCGGCAGGCGTTTCTTGCCACCCTTGCCCTTGCCAAAGGGACTACCAGCCTTCTGGCCCAACACATTGGCGAACTTGTCATGTGAATCCTTGACCTGACCCGTCTTGCCCTTGACTGCCCGCTGGCCGCCCTTCTCCTTACCGACGGCCGTCCCGCCAGGTGCTTCCTGACCGTTGATACCCGTCTCCCGAATGATCCCCGTAGCCCCCGTCTTCCCGGTGCGTACCGGCCGGTCGGCTTGATCGGTTTTCCTGCTGATGCCCGCTGGGACTGTCTTGTTCTCGTTATTAGTACTGCTCTTCTTTTTCATAGATAGATTGCAAAAATCAGTATTATTTCGGACTTTTTCCCCCCTTTTCCCACCGAAGGCGGATTTCTCGCCTGTTTGCGCTATTTTTGCAGCCATTTTTAAAGCACATTTTAGACTATGGCAGGACAACTTAAAGAGGTACGCAATCGGATCCGGTCCATCCAAAACACCCAACAGATCACGAAGGCTATGAAAATGGTCAGCGCAGCCAAATTGCGCCGCGCCCAGGATCATATCATCCAAATGCGCCCCTATGCCCAAAAGCTCCAGGAATTGCTCAGCAACATCGTCAGCAATTCGGAAGGGGACCTGGGCATGGACCTCGCCGTTGAACGCCCCGCGGAAAAGGTCCTCCTCATCGTCATCACCAGCGACCGCGGCCTCGCCGGCGCCTACAATGCCAACATCATAAAGCTGGCCAAAGCCACCATCCGGGATAAATATGCCGCCCAGGCCGCCAAGGGCAATGTCACCATCTGGAGCATGGGCAAAAAAGGCTACGAACACTTCGCCAAGAACAACTACAAGGTCACCGATACCTATAGGGATATGTTCCTCAACCTGAACTTCGAACATGTCCAGGCCGCGGCCCAGGCTGCCGTCAAAGCATTCGAACGCAAGGAATTCGACGTGGTGGAGCTCGTCTACAGCCAGTTCCGCAACGCCGGCACCCAGACCTTCGTCGTGGAGAAATTCCTCCCTATTCCCAAGGTGGAGAAGAAACCCGGCGCAGCCAACACCGATTTTATCTTCGAACCCAGCCGTGAACAGCTTGTCGCCGAGTTGATGCCTAAGATCCTCAACACGCAGCTATACAAAGCCGTGCTGGATGCCAACGCCTCCGAGCATGGCGCCCGTATGACGGCCATGGACAAGGCCAGCGACAACGCCAATGAGCTGCTAAAATCCCTGCGCCTGTCTTACAACCGGGCAAGGCAGGCTGCCATCACTACGGAGCTCACGGAGATCGTAAGCGGCGCCGCTGCGCT
>JAMFRX010000636.1 GCA_026224995.1 Puia dinghuensis | reverse complement strand
AGCGCTGGCGCTGCTGGTGTATTCCGGACATACGGTGGTGTGGGAGTTGCTGACGCTTAGCGTTATCCTGGGCATCATCAATGCCTTTGATATCCCGGCGAGGCAGTCCCTGATCAACGTGGTAGTGGCCGATCCCTCCGACTTGCCCAATGCGGTATCCTTGACTACGGCGACGGCCAGCCTCGCCCAGCTACTTGGACCCGCGTTGTCAGGTATCGTGCTGAGTGCCTGGGGCGCCCCGATCTGCTTTCTCCTCAATGCAGCCAGCTTTGGCGGAGTCATCGTCTCGCTGATCCTGATGAAGCTGCCTCCGCTCCTGCCAAAGAAGTCAGGAAAGACCATGCTGGGAGAGTTTTCGGAAGGGATCGTCTATGTCCGGAAAACACCCGCAATTGGACAAATCATCCTGATGTGCGCCATAGTAAGTCTGCTGGTGTTGCCATACAACACGGTGTTGCCGGTCTTTGCCAAAGTGGTCTTTAAGGGCGGCGCGGCGACATTCGGGTATATCACCAGCTTTGTCGGTGTGGGCGGTGTGCTGGGCACGATCCTGATGGCGTCCCGAAAGCCGGATGCACATCTGAGGCGGCTTCTGTTCGTCAGTACCATCTTATTGGGGGTGGGGCTGATCGGCTTTGCCTTGATAAAGAATTTCCCCGTGGCGATGGTGTTTGCCGCCCTGTCCGGGTTTGGAGGAATCATGCAGTGGACCGTCTGCAATATCGTCGTTCAGTCCGAATCCGCGCCCGAGATGCGGGGCCGCGCGATCGGTATCCTCCTGATGGCGATCTTCGGGATGTTGCCCCTGGGTAGCCTCCTGGTGGGTGGGGTGTCGCAACGTGTCGGAGCGCCTGCCTCGGTGCTCGGGGAAGGGGTCATCTCGATCCTGCTGGCGCTGATATTCATCAAATTTTTGACGAAGCAGGCTAAACTCAACCCCCAGCTCCACGGCATAAGTAATTAATAGTTGGTTAAAATTTGAGTCAGGGGTTGCACATTCCAGGTAAAGCGCTAATTTTCAATCCCAAATTAGCACTTATGCGTATCCTTTACTCGATCTCTTTGTTTTTTTTCCTTTTGCTATCCTTCACCACCAATGCCCAGATTTCCATCGGTATCAAAGCAGGACCGGATTTTGCCCGGTTCACCAATGCCATACAGGGAAATGACGGCAGTGGTGGCATTGCAAACCAGAAAAGCGGCACGATAACGGGGTATTATGGCACCGTGTTCGTGGATATACCGCTGGACAGCGGGAAACATTTCTACTTACGGCCCGGAGTTTCCTATCTTGGCACCGGAGGGGAAATTAACCCTACAGGTGACTTTTACAACGCCAATGGATTCCAGCCCAACACTAAATATACCCTGCATTATGTCGATGTGCCCGTGGAATTCGTGTACAGCCCCGGATTTGATTGGGGCAGGCCTTATATAGGCTTGGGATTCTATGGCGGCGCGCTGGTCAGCGGCACAATGAAGAGCCCGGGAAACCCTTCGCAGTCCATTATGATAGGCAGCAAGCCCACTGACAATTTCGGCCGGACCGACTTTGGTTATACCTTTTCCATAGGGTTGGCCACAAAAGTTGGTTTCCTGTTTGGCATTGATTACCAGCATGGGTTCACGCGGATAGTGCCTTCTACCGCTGCGGGCCAGCAGGCCAGGCTGCAAACCCACAACTCTGTGTGGGGTGTCAACCTGGGATGGGTTTTTAAGCTCTGACGTTCGCTCATTTTCAGGATTGCCCGATCTCGATCGCCTCCTGGCTTGCAAATCGCCTCTCGACATAACCGTCATCATTGAATTGAAAAACCTCTATCCCGTAATCCCTGTACCGTTGCCCCGAAGCATCCCGCCATTCGGCTTCGAACCGAACAGCCATCCGGCCTTTCAATGCCCCCCAAAGGTCCAGCTTCAACGTATAATCCATTTGCTTTTCGAATTTACGTTGCAGGAATTGCTTGAGCTCTTGCTTACCCCGGATGAGATCCACGCCATCGCGCATCTCAATCGCTTCGACATACCCTTCAAGTATCTTACCCGGATCATGGCTATTCCAGGCGGCCTCTTCAAATACAAGTCTCTCAGCGGCGGTCTCCATACTCCATGGTGGTGTTGGGAATTTCATTGTTCGCATAATTAAATATTTCCTGCAAATTTCCGCATACTGCAGCCCACCACCCATGGACAAAAGAGGTTTTGACATGGACAATCCATCCAGGTTCGATACCTTTACGCCATGTCGCAGGCATCGCTTACGCTCTCAGATCCTCAAACTGGGGAGATGGCCCTGAGCATCACCTCTTTTATGGATGACAGCCTTTTTAGCAGCATGAAGAAATACAACTATTTCTCCATGCTCCTGGTATCCAAAGGTGAAGGCAGCGTCCTGCGGGATGAGGCCAGGTATGCATTCGGCAGCAGCTGCCTTTTATGCTTCTCCATCTACCAGCCCTTCCTGGTCAAGCCCCAAGGTAAATTGGAAGGCATCCTGATCAATTTCCATCCAGGCTTTTTCTGTCTTTTCAAACATCGGAATGAAGTCTCCTGTAACGGCGTTCTGTTCAACAACTTATACGATACGCCGATGGTTAGCCTGAAGTCCGGTGAAATGCGGTCCTTATCCCTGATCGTCGATCAGCTCACCACAGAGATGCAACAGAGGGCGCGGCCGGACCAGGACGTGCTGATCTCTTATCTTAAGATCTTTCTTATAACAGCATCCAGGATAAAAATGGAGCAGCGCCAGGGCGAAGAAGAACCCGCCAAACAGCCGCCGGCCCTGGAGAACCTCAAAAATGCCATTGAAACCCATTATAAGACCCTGCGTAGCCCGGGTGATTATGGCGAGCTCCTGCATATCTCGCCTAAGGCGCTTAACAAAGCCAGCAAAGCTCATTTCAATAAGACCCTGACGGACCTGATTGCCGAAAGGCTGATCATCGAAGCGAAACGGGAGCTGTATCTGACGTCAAAGCCTGTGAAGGAGATCGCATTCGAGCTGGGTTTTGAGGACGAATTTTATTTTAGCCGCTATTTTAAGAAGAAGGTGGGCGTATCCCCTCAGATCTTCCGGGATACCGTGGGATTCAATGCTTAATCGATCAACAATTCATTCTCTACCGACCAGACGCCTAGCACCTTCCAGGCTATCCGCTCCGCTTCGCCTTTCTGATCCGGGGAATGTACCATACCGGTAAGCGTCACTTTTGCCTTGGAAACCTTGACTTTGATAGCACAGTCGCTTAAGGACCCGGTATTCTTCAGCACACCTTCCAGGTCCGACTTTTCGATCATGATGTATGTTTTATAGAGGCATTATTTACAGGAGGAGACAAGTAATATACAAAAAAAAAAGCAAGTGGGCGGATTTCATTGTTGCAGCCAACCCAGGTAACAATTTGCTAACATAAAAGCGTAGTCCTTTATTGGTTCGTTATCGTCTTGATAAATACACTTAAACCAACCAATAATTGCGTTATGCTATTCAATATTAAGAGTATTGTCTATACCGGATTACTATTGAGCATTACAGCCTGCACCGGAACCTCCGCGTTAGCCCAGTCGACCCATATCAATCCATGGGCT
>JAMFRX010000635.1 GCA_026224995.1 Puia dinghuensis | reverse complement strand
TATCTGCACCTGCCTGGTCATCTTTCTCATCACGCACTACGAGCTTAGCACCGACACTTTCCATCCCGGGAAAGAGCGCATCTATCGGGTGGTGGAAGTGGTTACAAACGACGGCCGGACCGACAAGATGGCAAGTGCACCCCTGGATCTCGCCCAGACGGCGCGGACGAAATTCACGGGACTGGAAACGATCGCTTCGTATTTTCTCTATGGGGCGAAGATCAGCCTCCCGAACAGCAAGACACACTATGACAACACTATCGCGGGAACGCACCGGCCTTCCACGATCCTCGCGGAGCCGGAGTATTTCCACATCTTCCATTATAAATGGTTGGCGGGTGGCGCCAGTACGGCGACGAACACGGTCGTCCTCACGGAGACAAGCGCCCGGAAATATTTCGGCAAGGCGCCGCCGGAACAGTTGATCGGCCGGGAAATGGTCTTTAACGATTCCCTCACCGTTACTGTTTCAGGAGTCATCGAGGACTGGAAGATGCATACCGATCTGCCGTTCACGGAATTCATCTCTTACAGCACTGCCCAGACGCCCTTTGTCCAACGAGCTATTGCCGCCGCCGATGCTGACGAAGGGTTTAGCCCCTTTAACTCCCGGGCCTTCGTACAATTGCCGACAGGCGTTTCCACAGATCGACTGGCCGCAGAGCTCCAAAAGCTCGGCAAGACACATAAGGTAAAGCCTGGCATGAGCTATGCGCTGACCCTTCAGCCCCTGATCAAGATGCATTTTGACGAAACGGTATGGGACGGCTTCCGTAAACCGCATCTGCCGACCTACTACGTGCTCATGGGCATTGCGGGATTTATCCTTTTGCTGGCCACAATAAATTTCATCAACCTCTCCACGGCGTTGAGCATTCGCCGGGCCAAGGAAATAGGCATGCGAAAGATCCTGGGCGGCAGCAAACAAAGCATCGCTTTGCAATTCCTGACGGAGACCTTCCTGCTTACGGCGATGGCCCTGTTCGTGGCCCTGCTGGCGGTAAAACCCATGTTGTATGCGTTTGGGTCCTTCATTCCGCAGGACGTCAACCGGCATCTCCTGGATGGCGCTAATGCCGGCTTTCTATTGCTGCTGCTCATCGTCACCACGCTGCTCGCCGGGTTCTATCCGGCAAGAGTACTGGCGGCCTATGTTCCGGTGCTTACCCTCAAAGGGTCTGGAGCGCACAAGGGACAGAGGAAATGGTGGCTGCGGCGGGGTCTGATCGTCTTTCAGTTCGCGATCTCGCTGATCTTTATCATCAGCACTACGATCATCAGCCGCCAGGTCAACTATATGCGAACCAGGGATCTGGGCTTCAATGCAGACGCCATCGTTATCTTGAACGACGAACCGCGGGACGCGTCGCCGGCAGTGGCGCTTATCGCCCAAAAGATCCGGCAGCTGCCGGGCGTGCAAAAAGTCGCCTTGCAATCCTTTGCCCCACTGAGCGATTTTCAGGCGGGGTTCCCCCTACAATACAAGGGCAAGCCGGGCGCGCCGATATCAGCCGGTGTGCAGATCGCCGATTCCAATTTCATTTCGTTATATGGCATTCACCTCCTGGCAGGCAGGAACCTGCTGGAAGGGAGCAACAGGGACAGCATAAAAGAATTCGTGGTCAATGAAAGCCTGATCAGGGCCATAGGGATCAAGGATCCGCGGGAAGCCGTGGGCCAGTTCCTTTACCTGGGCGATAAGGGCTTTCCCATCGTTGGCGTCGTAGCCGATTTTCATGAGAATTCCTATCGTCAGCCGATAAGGCCGCTGGCTATTTTCGATCTGGGTCCGGCGGAGAAAGGCTTTGCCGTCAAGCTGGCCGCCAAAGGGAAGGACCTGGCGTCCGTGAAAGCAATTCTAACGCAGATGGCGCAGATCTGGAAGGACGCCTATCCGGATCTTCCCTTTGATTACAGTTTCCTCGACGAATCCATAGCGGCCATGTATACCAACGAGCAAAAGACGGCTACACTGATGAACGTCGCCACGGCCATCAGCATCTTCATTTCCTGCATGGGCCTTTTTGGGCTCTCGCTGTTCACGGCGGGCCAACGGAAGAAGGAGATCAGCATCCGGAAGGCTCTTGGCGCCAGCGTGACTAGCATCGCCTCGCTGCTGACCCGCGACTTCTTGCCGCTGATAGGCCTTTCGCTGGTCATCGCTTCGCCTGTCGCCTTGTATATTACGCACAGGTGGCTGCAGGATTACCTGTTTCGCGCACCCATAGACGTTTGGATCTTCCTGCTTTCCGGGGGAATAGCGCTGGCGCTGGGACTGTTAACGATGGGCTTTCAGGCGGTCAGGGCCGCGATAGCGAACCCGGTGGAGAGCCTGCGGGCGGAGTGACGATCATCCGCGGTTCCGATGCGCTAACCCCCAGTTCTTGATCTCGTTCATCATCGGGAGGGTAGTCAGCCCAAACTCCGTGAGCTTGTATTCCACCGTCGGGGGAACCGTCGCAAAGACCGTTCTTGAGACCAGTCCATCTGCTTCCAGCTCGCGCAGCTGCGTGGTCAGCATGGTGGGAGAGATGCCGGTGATGGCTCGTTCCAATACCTTAAACCGTTTCGGCTCACCGGAGGTCAGCGCATGCAGGATACGGAGTTTGTATTTCCCACTCAATAAACTGACCGCATATTCCACCGGGCAGGAAATAATTGTTTTAGGTTTTTTTGGTTTCTTGCCGCTCATTATCAAAATACTATAGTTTTCTTTACTAGTACAGTTTTCGTGTACTACTTGTAAAAGTATAGTATTGGGCTTAATTTTAAAGAAAAACGAAGCTCATGGCTGAATTAATGGACGCAATCTGTAGAATACCGAACGAGGGTGTAAAACTTCAACGAGTCCCTAAACCCGAAAACGCGGCAGCGGGACACCTACTCATCAAGATGAAGGCTGCCGCGATAAATCCTGGCGACAAGGTCTTCATCACCCGACCATTACCACCCGGTTCCGTTACGGGTCTGTATAATGTTTATGGTGCATCGGGTGCCGGCGAGGTCATCGCCATAGGCGAAGGGGTGCCGGAGCAATATTTGGGCAAGAACGTATCCCTCTACCGGTCTCTCCACCCCAGCACCCAAATGGTTGGGGCATGGAGTGAATACACGCATCTCCCCTTCCTGTCTTGCGCGATCCTTCCGGAGAACGCCGATCCGATCGACTATAGCGGGACGGTGTTGAACATGATGACTCCCTATGCCTTCTTTAAACAAGCTTTTGCCGAAGGGCATACCGGCATCATCAACACAGCAGGAACATCGGCTACGGGTATCGCGATGGTCGGCCTTTCTATTGCGTATAAATTTCCGCTGGTGTCCATCGTACGAAATGCCGAAGGCAAAAGGAAACTGGAAGAACTAGGTGCGGAACATGTTGTCGTCCAGGATGACGATCTGGCCAGGAACTTACAGGCGATCGCCGGCCAACTGCAGGCCACAGCCATCTTCGACGGGGTAGGCGGATCGATCCTGAATGCCATCATCGGGTCGATCCCCAACAATTCCACTATTTATTCCTACGGTTATCTGGGGGATAACGTGCCTTTTACCACGACTATGATGGCGCTTACTTCCAAAGGGATCTCCATCCGGCCATTTGCCAATTTCAGGACCGCTACGGTTC
>JAMFRX010000634.1 GCA_026224995.1 Puia dinghuensis | reverse complement strand
CCAGGCCGTTACTGTTGTCCGACCCGGGGTCGCCATTTCTGAAGACCAAGGTCGTGGACGACGCGGTGGCGACGAAAGTCTCGGTGAACTTTTCCCAGCTCAGTCCCGTGGCGTCGACCGTCGAGTTGACGGCCGCGTGAATGGAATAGCGGTTGAAGTCAGACGCGATCACGGTGCCTTTCTGCTGGAAATAACCGCCGGATACATAATAATCCGTCTTGGCAGTCGCGCCTGAAAATGCCAGGGTATTGCTTGTCTGAGGGGCGCGTCTGAATATCGCCTCCTGCCAATCGGTGCCCGGTCCCAGTTTGGAGGGGTTAGAAAATTCTACCCGGGGTCCCTGACCGAATTCGTTGGCAAGCGTATTTTCATAGGCGGCATATTGGGGAAGTTTCATCACATTCAGAAATTTTCCCTGTTCCTGGTCGCCGTAGTAGCCGTCGTAAGTGATCCTGGACTGGCCCGCTTTCGCCCTTTTGGTGGTGATAATGACCACGCCGTTGGCGCCGCGGCTGCCATAGATGGCGGTGGCTGACGCATCTTTTAAGATGTCGATGGATTCGATATCGTTCGGATTCAGCGAAGCCAGCACACTGGGGCTGGTCTCCTGCTGGCTGGGGCTGGCCTGACTTGTGAGCTGCTGGCCGGTGTTGGCATTACCATCGATCTGAACTCCGTCGACAACATACAGGGGCTCGCTGCCGGAGAACGAGGTTATACCTCTTATCCGAACGGACACGGCCGCCCCCGGCGCACCCGAATTTTCGGTGACCGTCACCCCTGCGGCCTTTCCCTGCAACATCTGGTCCACGGTGGACTGTGGAATATCTGCGATATCCCTCGATGATACGGATGAAATTGCACCATTCACGTCGCCTCTTTTCTGGGTGCCGTATCCGATGACCACCACATCTCCCAGCGTGGAAGCCGAAGAACTAAGCGTCACGGAAAAGGAAGTCTTTATCCCGATAGATACTTCCTGGCTCTGCATCCCGATAAAAGAGACGACCAGGGTCTTCCCTGCGGGCGGAACAACAAGCGTAAATTTTCCGCCGGCATCCGTGGTCGTTGCGGACCTGGCCCCCTTGACCGTTACGGACGCGCCCGCAAGCGGCAGATTGTTTTGGTCTGTCACGATGCCCGTAACCGTCTTATTCTGAGCAAATAAGGCAGTCCCAAAAAGAAGGCAAAGGGAAAATGCAAAAAAGAGTTGAAGAGATTTTTTCATACCGCAGAATAGTTTGAGTAGGTGAAATAAGCAGTCGGGTTCATATGGACCTTTTTAAAGTTGGTTATGAGGGATTCATGCAATCGGCTTGTTTTCCGCCATAAAAGTAGGTAGGGGGAACCTGGCAAAGGGGTATGCTTTCGGTATAAAAGGGTATGAAAATGTTTAAAAAAGGGGTAATTTTGAACCCACGATTGCCATGATGTTCAGAAAGATACTATTGCTACTTCTTTTCTGCCTCTCTTTGCTCCGCATCATTGCCCAGCCGGAGGAATATTTTTTTGCCCATGTGGATGTCAAATCGGGGCTTTCCAACAACCATATTACCAGTATATATAAGGACGCCAGGGGATTCATGTGGTTTGGCACGGTGGCCGGGCTGAACCGGTATGACGGTTACCAGTTCCGAGCGTTTATGCACGATGCGCGGGATCCGCATTCCATTGCGGATAACTATATCGAGCAGATCTTCGAAGGCCCTGGGGGCCGGATGTGGGTCGAATCGCGGAAGCAGCGGTTCAATCTTTACGATGCGAACCTGGACCGGTTCGATCCGAATTATGAGGTTTACCTTCGGGGTTTGGGGTTACCGGATCCAGATTATAACCTGGTCACGATAGCCCCTTCGGCAAAGGGATATTGGTTCGTCTATCGGGACAGCGGGGTATACCATTATATAAATGGAGGGGGGATTGTGGCGGTGAAGCCGGCGGCTGCCCCTTCAGGTAGTGTCGTGAAGGGTATTTTGGGGGATGGCCTGACACCTTCGCCCGTGGCCGCGGCGCGGGAGGACGGGAACGGCGACTGCTGGGTGATCCATGAAGGGGGTTTGCTGGAGAAGATCGACGGCCGGAGCCACAGGGTAGTCTTTCGCAGCGAGGCACTGGTCAAGGAATTCGGGGATGTGCCGTTGACGAGCTGTCTTTTGTTCATCGACAGGGACGGCGATCTCTGGATTAGCTCCAACGGCGTTTTCAAGGGAACGTTGTTATATCACCCGGCTACGCAGCAGCTGCGGCATTTTGCACTCGACGCCGGGGAACGGCGGCTGAGCAGCAATATCGTGCTGACGGCTCTGCAGGACGGGAAGGGCCAGATCTGGCTGGCGACGGACCATGGCGGTATCGATATCGTCGATAAGCGCAACTGGGCCGTGCATTTTTTGGGACATGTCGAAGACGACAACAAAAGCATCGCCGAAAACAATATCACCACCCTATACCGCGACAATTCGGGCACGGTATGGCTGGGAACATACAAAAGCGGGATCAGCTACTATCACCAGGACAATTTTCAGTTCCCGCAATACCGCCAGGTGCCGCACGTACCCGGTACACTCAGCTATGACGATGTCAACGGTTTTGCGGAAGACGCCGCCGGCAATATCTGGATCGCCGCCAATGGAGGGGGACTGATCTATTTTGACAGGAAGAAGAACAGCTTTCGCCAATGGTTGCATGACCCCAAAAATCCCAACAGCATCTGCAGCAATATCCTGGTCAACGTCCTGCTGGACATGGAGGGCAAATTATGGATCGGGACTTATTTTGGCGGCCTGGACTGTTTCGACGGCAAGACCTTTACGCATTACCGTCACCGGGACGACGACCCTTACAGTCTGGCGGACGACCGGGTGATGTGTCTCTGCGAAGATGCCGAACACCAGTTGTGGGTCGGCACGCTGGCGGCGGGAATGGACAGGCTCGACCAGCGGAGAAAGGTCTTTTATCATTACCGGGCTGAACTGCCCAACAGCATCCATAATAACTATGTGAGCTCGATCATCGCCGATAGCCATGACAACCTGTGGGTGGGCACGGGAATGGGCATCGATATGATCGAAAAGAGTACCGGCGCTATTTATCATTATGGCACCCGCGAAACCCAACTCGGTTCGGACAATGTCACGTGGCTTTTTATGGACAGTCAGCAACGGCTGTGGGCCGGTACCCGGGAAGGACTGGATGTGCTGAACCCTGATGGCAAAACCTTTCAGAACTTTACCACTGATGACGGATTGCCGGACAATACCATCCGCGATATCCTGGAAGACGGCGAGCACCGCATTTGGGTGAGTACGCCCAATGGTTTATCGCGGATCATGGTGTATCCGACCTCTGCGCATGCCGGTTTGCGCATCCACTGCCGCAATTTTAGGGAGCAGGACGGGCTGCAAAGCAGGGAATTCAACGAGCGGGCGGGGCTGGCAACGAAGGACGGTTTCTTCCTTTTTGGCGGGCCCAATGGGTTCAATATCTTCCGGCCGGAAGACGTCTCGCCTGGTAAAAAAGCTCCGCCGATCGTGCTGACGGGTTTAGATGTCTTTGACAGGAGCGTACATGTAGACGACAGCACCAATGGGCATGTGATCCTGCAAAAAGCGTTAACGGAGACTCCTGCCATTACGCTGGGGCCGCGGGACAACGTCTTCAGCATCGAATTTGCCTCGCTTGGCTATATTCCCAATGCCAGTAACAAATACGCTTACACGCTGGATGGGTTCAATAAGTCCTGGCTGATGACTGACGGGTGGACGCGCAAGGCTACCTATACCAACCTGGATGCCGGGGAATACACTTTCCGGGTCCGGGCCACCGATGAGGATGGTCAGTGGTATGATAAGGTCGCGACCCTGAAGATCATCATCCTGCCGCCCTGGTGGAAGACGTCCTGGGCCTATGCGGTATATATGCTGCTAATGGCAGGTATCCTGCTGGTGGCCAGAAGGATGATCATTCGAAAAGCCAGGATACGCTTTGCACTCGAGCAGGAACGCAGGGAAACCCGCCGGATGCACGAGATGGATATGATGAAGATCCGTTTCTTCACCAATATGAGCCACGAATTGAGGACTCCCCTGTCATTGATTCTGGCGCCAGTGGAAAAACTGCTCGCCAATGCCCCTTCTTCGGACCCCAGGAAGCAATATGAAATGATTCGCCGCAATGCCAGGCGACTGCTGCACCTGGTCAACCAACTGCTGGACTTTAGAAAAATGGAAGTGAATGAACTGCAGCTGCATCCCCGGCAAGGCGATGTCCTGAAATTTATCAAGGACATTTCCTTTTCCTTTATCGACCTGGCTGAAAGAAAAAATATCTCCTTTTCTTACCACGATTCCGGCCATTCGCTGCTGACCGCATTCGACCATGAAAAGATTGAGCGGATCCTGTTCAACCTTTTATCCAATGCCTTCAAGTTCACTCCCGAGAATGGCGCCGTCAGCGTCAGCGTACAAACGGAATACCTGATGGAGTCGGTCATGTTGTCTGTAAAAGTGACGGATACGGGTATTGGTATTGCCCCCGACAAGCAGGAAAAAATCTTCGAACGTTTCTTCCAGAATGACGTTCCGGATGCTATCATTAACCAGGGTAGCGGCATCGGTCTGGCTATCACGCAGGAATTTGTGCGCATGCATGGGGGTAACCTCTCCGTACAGAGTGAACTCGACAAAGGAAGCTGTTTCACCTTCAGCCTGCCCTTCATTCCGCTGCCGGCAGAAATGTTCCAGCCAGCCGAAGTCTTGTCGACAACGGCATTGGCCTCATCGGCAGCGTTCTGGTCTCCGGGGGAAGGCACTCTCCCGGCCGCCTTCCGGCCGGTCGCCGAAATGCCCCAGCTACCGGCAGCCATCCCCGAATCCCCGCACCCACAGCCCGCCGACGGTCCCGAATCTACAGACGGCAATGGCGCCAAAAAGAGCACCATTCTGATCGTGGAGGACAATGAAGATTTCCGGTTCTATTTAAAGGACAATCTTCGCAGTCATTATTCCATCATTGAAGCCGCGGATGGAAAAGAAGGCTGGCGGAAAGCACTGGCAGAACATCCCGATCTGATCGTCAGCGATATCAGTATGCCGATGATGAACGGCATCGATCTGTGCAAAAAAATCCTGTCGGATGAACGTACCTGTCAGATACCGGTCATTCTGCTGACAGCTATGACGGGCGAGGGGGATGAATTGAAAGGACTTCAAACGGGCGCGATCGATTATATCATCAAGCCCTTTAACTTCGAGCTGCTGCTATCCAAAATCCGCAATGTGCTGGCACATAATAATACCGTCAGGAAAACATACCAGCGTCAGGTACAGGCTGCCCCCTCGGCCGTACAAATCGAGTCCGCCGACGAGACCTTTGTCAGGAATGTACTGGAAGTCATCGAAGAGAAAATGGGCAACCCGGAATTCTCCGTCGGCGAGCTCAGCGTGAAATTCCATGCCAGCCGGAGTACCTTCTACAAGCGGCTCTTGCTGCTGACGGGCAAGACACCCATTGAATTCATCCGCTACATCCGCCTGAAAAGGGCGGCCGAACTTCTCGAAAAGAGCCAGCTGACGGTATCGGAGATCGCCTATACTGTCGGTTTCAACAATCCAAAGAATTTCTCGCAATATTTCAAGGAGGAATTCGACCGGATCCCGTCGGCTTACCGGTCGGAGAAAAAGAATGAGCAACAGCAGAAGACGACCTAACGCAGCTTCAGACAACCTGATTTAGGTTCGATCCGGCCAATCCGCTACCGCACAATCACTTTGTAAAAGCCCTCCACTATCAAAAGCCCCACCGTCGCCCCTCCATCCTGCTTCCCGATCGAAGCATCCTGGTAGTAGGCGGCACGACCATGCTGTGCCTTCATCTGCGT
>JAMFRX010000633.1 GCA_026224995.1 Puia dinghuensis | reverse complement strand
GGCTTCGGTAATCGTGGCGAACATGGTTTCATAGTTCACTATCAGCTCAGGGTGGAGATGAGAGTTGTCAGGGAAATCTGCGAACACGCCGGAAACAACTAGAGGATATTGGCCATCGAGCTGTAGGATTTTGCCAAGGGCAGGCTCACTTCCAAAATATTTCTTAGCCGCTTTGGCCGATAGCGCCACAGAAAAGGTATTCGTGAGTGCGGTGGCGGGGTTACCCTGGAGGAAGTTGAACGTGAAAATAGTTAACAGGGCTGGGTCAGCGAAGAAAAACCGTTGTTCATCGAATTTGGCAGTCCCCAGTTGTAGGGTAGCGGTACGTTGGAACAGCCGGGCGGAGCCCTCTATTTCCGGGAAATAAGCTGTAAGCAGCGGCGACGCAGCCGGCGAAAGGACCGGCAGCGCCTGGGTAAGGCCGGCAAATTTAGGCAGGTAGGTAACCCGGTAGATCCTATCCGCCTTTTGATGGAAGCGGTCATAGCTGAATTCATCCCTTACAAAAAGGAGGATGAGAAAGCAGCAGGTCATCCCTATGGCCAAGCCAAGGATATTGATCGCGGAGAAGACTTTGCTCCGGGCCATATTCCGGATGGCGACCAGCCAGTAGTTTTTATACATGAGGCTAACTTACGAAAAAAACTGTACCCCCCTTTGCCGCTCATACCGAAGCCATAATCTATGGATATAAGACGTACTTTTTTCGCATTTGCTTGTAATTGGAAAGTCCCGGCTCCCAGCTCTTACGGATCTCCTCTTCGCTAATTCCGGCGATGATCTGTTGCTTAAAGGCCGTTGTGCCGGCAAGCTTATTAATATCCCCCATTTGCTTGCTAAGCTTGTAGTCGAAGAACTTCTCCTTGGAGGGGTAGGCCTTATACAACTCCATCATCCATTTAATATTGATCTTTCCCGTCCTCCGGAGGCTGTCGCCATCGATGGTCCTCAGGTCTAGGCCATAGCATACCTGATCCTGGTGTAGGGGTGTTTCGGACATGCCGGCCAAACTCACAGGTGTGAAGGAGAACGGGTAGCCCTCCTTAAGATCCGGGTTGCCCAGGACGGTGAAGGGCATCATCGTGCCGCGGCCCTGGCTGATCATCGTGCCTTCAAACAGGCACAGGGATGGATACAACAGCACCGATTGTTGGGTATTCAGGTTGGGGGAAGGAGAGACCGGCAGCTTATAATATAGATCATGGGCATAGTTCTTTACGGGGATGACCGTGAGCCGGCATTGTTCTTTATTCGGCAGCCATCCTTCGCCATTGATCATCCGGGCGAACTCGCCAATGGTCATGCCATGGGTGATCGGTATCGGGAATTGGCCGACACCGGATTTCAGCGACATATCGAGAATGGGACCGTCGACATAACCATTCGGATCAGGTCGGTCGAGGATAAGAAGTTCCTTTCCGGATTCAGCGCAGGATTCCATTATATTCCTCAGTACATTGATATTGGTATAAAACCGGCAGCCCACGTCCTGGACATCGAAGATCATAATATCGATGGAATCCATGTCTTGTTTCGAAGGCTTACGTTTTGGCCCATAGAGGCTAATGATAGGTATCCCGGTGGCTGAGTCGATCTCGTCAGCAACTTTGGCGCCGTTGCTGGCCTTGCCGCGAAAGCCGTGTTCAGGACCGAAGATCTCCCTGATATTTATTTTCAGATCATGCAGGCTATCGACAAGCGATCTGTTGCCGATAATAGAGCTTGGATTCCCCAGGATGCCAATTCTTTTCCCTTTCAATAAAGGAAGATATCTGCTGGTCTGATCTGCACCGGTGATGATCGGTTTTTTTCCTGCTGCCGGCGGCCGGATCATAGTATCACTGGCGGCGATGGAAAAGATTGCGATTATGGTTGCGATTGCGAGAAGAAAGAAGCTCGGCCATTTTGCGTGCATATCGGGCGCGTTGAGATTTAACAATGTCGGACAATGTGGGAATATACCCATTTTTTCAGATTTGCCCGTATCTTTAGCCAGCACCAAAACATCCCAGATGAGAATATCCTGCTTCGTCATGCTGCTGATGATAACCCTCCAATCTTTTTGCCAATCCCCTGATCTGCTAAAGGTCAGGAACTGGCGTGCACAGCAGGAGTCAGCACTGCTGCAGGAATTCGTGGCCTTCCTGGCTATTCCCAATACCGCGTCGGACAGTACAAATATCCGGCGGAATGCGGCTTTCGTCCAACAGCTCATGGAGACGAGGAAGATCGGTCATGTGCAGTTGCTATCAGGCCGAAAAGCCGGTTATCCGCCGGCAGTGTACGGCGAGGTACTGGTGCCGGGAGCGAAACAAACCATCGGTTTTTACGCCCACTACGATGGCCAGCCGGTGAATCCGGCCCAATGGGCGCCCGGATTATCGCCTTTTACCCCCGTCCTGTACGATGCCTCCCTGTTAGCGGGCGGGAAATCCATACCTTTTCCCTCAGGAAGCCAGGGGGGATATAACCCCGAATGGCGCATCTATTCCCGAAGCGCCTCAGATGATAAGGCAGGCGTATTCGCGATCCTGAACGCTTATGAAGCGCTCACGGCAAGCGGTCTTCAACCGACCTGTAACCTTAAATTTCTTTTCGAAGGCGAAGAAGAAGCCGGGTCGGTCCATCTCGACGACATCTTTCAGGCGCATACAGACCTCTTAAAGACCGACTGTTGGGTGATCTG
>JAMFRX010000632.1 GCA_026224995.1 Puia dinghuensis | reverse complement strand
TGCGCTACCTCCTTGTGGACGGCCAGGGTAATTTTGGCAACCAGGACGGTGACGGCCCGGCGGCCATGCGGTATATAGAAGCCAGGCTGCACCGCCAGGCGGAATACATGCTTGACGACATCGACAAGGAAACGGTGGACTTCCAGCCCAATTTTGATGACTCCCTTACGGAGCCGACGGTCCTGCCCACCCGCATCCCGCAGCTGCTGATGAACGGGTCCAGCGGCATTGCCGTAGGAATGGCCACCAACATGATGCCTCATAACCTCTCGGAGGTCATCGACGGCTGTATCGCCTATATCGAAAAGCGGGATATCACCGTGGAAGAGCTCATGGTGCACATCAAGGCCCCCGACTTCCCCACTGGCGGCATCATCTATGGCATGGAAGGCGTGAAGGCGGCCATGCATTTCGGCAGGGGCCGCGTTGTGCTGAGAGGTAAGCTGCAGGTAGACACCAAGGCCAGCGGCCGGGAGACGGTCGTCGTCACCGAAGTGCCCTACCAGGTGAATCGCGACGCGCTCTGCGACCGCATCGGCCAGCTCGTCAACGAGAAGATCATCGAAGGCATCGCACATATCAACAACGAATCGAACAAACGGGAAGGAACGCGGATAGTGATCGACCTGAAGCGGGACGCCGTCGCGAATGTCGTCATCAACCAGCTCTATAAGCACAGCGAGCTTCAGACCTCCTACGGCATCAACAACGTAGCGCTCGTCAAAGGCCGGCCGCGGACCCTGAATATCCGCGATATGATCAGCGAGTTCGTGGACTTCCGGATGGATGTCGTCACGCGCCGCGCACGCTTTGAGCTCAAGGAAGCAGAAAAGAAAGCTCATATCCTGCAGGGTTACCTGATCGCCATCGATCACCTCGACGAGGTGATCGCCCTGATCCGCGCTTCCTCTACGCCGGAGATCGCCAAAGAAAGTCTTATCAACGCCGGCTGGGGACTGGATGAGATCCAGGCCAAGGCCATATTGGAGCTGCGCCTCCAGCGCCTCACAGGTATGGAGCGGGATAAGATCCGCGCGGAATTCGATGAGCTCATGAAGCTGATCACCTGGCTGAAGGAGCTGCTGACCGACGAAGGCAAGCGCTTCGACGTCATCCGCACGGAATTGCTCGAGGTCAAAGAAAAGTTCGGCGACGAACGCAAGACGGAGATCACCTATTTAGACAACGAGGTCAGCATCAAGGACCTCATCCGCGAAGAAGATGTCGTGATCACCATTTCGCATCTTGGCTATATCAAGCGGACCTCCGCCACCGAATTCCGCCAGCAGCGCCGCGGCGGCCGTGGCGCCATGGGCGGCCGTACCAGGGAAGAAGACTATATAGAACACCTCTTCGTGGCTTCCACCCACCATACCATGCTTTTCTTCACCGAAAAAGGCCGGTGCTACTGGCTGAACGTCTATGAGATACCGGACGGGGAAAAGAATGGCAAGGGCAGGGCGATCCAGAATCTGATCCAGATACCGCCGGACGACAAGGTCAGGGCTATTGTAGACGTCAAGGACCTTAAGGACGAGGCTTTCGTGAATACGCACCATATAGTGCTCTGCACCAAGCAGGGCGTCATCAAAAAGACGTCCCTGGAAGAGTTCAGCCGCCCAAGGCAGACCGGCGTGAACGCCATCACCATCGTAGAGGGCGACATCCTGCTGGAAGCCAAGCTTACCGACGGTAACTGTGAGATCCTCATGGCCGTAAAAAGCGGCCGGGCCATCCGTTTCGAAGAGGAAAAGGTCAGGGCCACCGGCCGCGGCGCCATCGGCGTCACCGGCATAGAGGTCGACGACGCAACGGACGAGGTCATTGGCATGATCTGTGTCAATAGAGAGGATAAATCCCGGACGGTGATGGTCGTGAGCGAGAAAGGTTATGGGAAAAGGACGCCTATCGACGAATACCGGATCACCAACCGGGGCGGGAAAGGGGTAAAAACTATTAGCGTTACCGAGAAAACCGGTAAATTAGTGGGCATCCTGGACCCCACCGAATTCGAAGACCTTATGATCACCTGTAAGAGTGGCGTGACCATCCGCATGCCGGTGGCCGGCATCAGCGAACAAGGCCGGGCTACCCAAGGGGTCAAGCTCATCCGCCTGGATGAGAGCGACGAGATCGCCGCTATTACCAAGCTGGACAAATTAGAGGAAGAGACCAATGGCCATGTAGTCGCAGGGGTCGAAGGAAATGGCTTGCTGCCCGCTGGCGACTTACCCGCCGGTGAAGCTGGGTCCCATGGGCCGGCAGCCGGGGAAAGCGATGACACCTCCGATGGCGGCGAAACGGCCGACGGCGGGTCTCCCGAGGATACTACCGGTCCGGTAACGGAATAAACGGATTCCGGATTAAATGATCATTAAAAGCGGAAGTTTGGCAGATAATTTGTGGAAGTGGCTGATGATCAAAAACTTAAGTAATTGTACATCAAATAAACACTCAAAAAAATGAGAAGACTCTTCCTAACTGGATTCCTTGCCATGGTTGGTATGGGCTTGTTCGCACAAAATGTCGACAAGGCAAAAGACCTGCTGAAGGCCGGTAAGCTCACCGACGCTAAGACGCAGATAGACAACGCTTTAGCTAATGCCAAGAATCAGAAGAACGCCGAAGCCTGGTACACGGAGCTCAAGATCTACAATGCCCTCGCCGCCAGCGATCAGCTGCGTGCACAGTTCCCCGGCGCCCGCGATACAGCCTTCATCGCCTTGAAGACTTATGTAGACCTGGACGAAAAAGATAAGAAGCTGGTCCTTCTGCAGATGGATGGCTACAAGCCCGTTAATGAGATCTACCAGGGGTATTTCCAGATCGGCGCCGCGCAATACAACGCCCAGAAATATGACGACGCCCTCAAAAATTTCACAGGTGCGATTGCCACCAGCTCCTATATGAATTCCAAAGGCTGGACCAAGCTCCCCATCGATACCACTTCTACGCTATATGCCGGCATCTCCGCCGAGAAAGCAAATAAGAAAGACACCGCCGCCATTTACTACGGCCGGCTAGCCGACGCCGGGATCGCTACCATCAACGGCACCAATATGATCGACATCTACAAGTGGCTGGTAGATTTCTACAACACCAAGAAGGATGTCGCCAACACGGAGAAATTCCTGGCACTGGCCGAAGCGAAATTCCCCGATGACCTTTTCTGGCCCAGCACCAGGCTGGATAACTACCGCGCAGGCGGCAACAAGGATTCGCTCTTCGGCGAGTACGACAGGATCGTGACGCATTTCCCCAAGAATCACCTGTTCTTCTTCAACTTTGGTCTGGAGCTTTATCAGTATGCCAACGACACCAGCTCAGGCCATCGTCCTCCCAACTATGATACCCTGATCGCCAAATCCCAGGTGATGCTAAAGAAATGCCTGGAATTGCAGCCGGATTACCCCCAGGCCGCGCTGGTATTGGGACAGATCTCCTACAATGCCGCTGTCGACTTGCAGGCTTCTACCAAGAAGATCCCGGGTAAAGCGCCGGAAGACATTAAGAAGAGAGCCGACCTGCGCATCGCCGCCGGCAAGAAATTCGACGAGGCCATCCCTTATTTCGAAATGGTGGACAAGGACCTGGGCACCAAAGGGAAGTTAAAGATGGATGAGAAGAATTCGCTCAAAGACGCATACGATCTGCTGACGAATATCTATACAGACAAGAATGTCAAGGATAAGATCGACTATTGGACGAATAAGTATAATAACGTAGACAAAGACCATTGATCGGACCATCCACCGAATTGAAGCCCGGCCATGCGCCGGGCTTTTTTGTTGGGAGTCTTATGTGACGACGACACCGGCTTTGTCGAGGAACTCATAGATGCTGGTCTTGATCTCACCGGTAGTGTACGCCGTCTTGGTGATGTCCTTGATCCAGAAATAGACGCGCAGCTCTTCCGATTTCGCGCCGATAGTATTAATGATGACTTCGGGATCCCTGTGATCCAGCACATTGGGATGGTGGCGCACGATATCTTTGATCGCCTCGGCGTCTAGGGCCCCGGCATTGGCGGGCTTTTCGATGGTAAAGGTGAGGGCTAAGCGCACATGGTTGTTGCTCAGCGTCCAGTTGACTATGTGGTTGCTCAGCACGTCCCCGTTGGGGATGATCACTTCCGCGCCTTCTTCGGTGAGCAGGGTGCTGCTGCGGATGCCGATCTCCTTCACCCGGCCTCGCTTGTCGCCCACCTCTACCGTATCGCCGATGCGTACGGGCCTGTCGAAGATCAGCACGATACCGGAGACGAAGTTGTTGACGATACCCTGCAGGCCCAGGCCGACGCCGACGCCAAGGGCTCCCAGGATCACCGTTATCCGGTCGACGGAGAGGCCCGATGCCGCCACTGCCAGCAGGAAGCCGCCTATCAGCAGCACCAGCCGGGTCACCAGCAGGCGTGATCGCTGTCCCCGATCGTCCATCGCGGCGTCATCCCCCGTATCGCCGAAGAAGTAGGCGATGAATTTCTGCAGGAAGTTAGCCAGCCAGATGATACCCATAAAGAGGACCAGGCCGCCCAGGGTGAACGTGAAGCTGCCGACCTGCCGTGGCGTGGTGAAGAAATCCGTGAGCAGGTCGTTGAGGGCATCGAAGAGGTTCAGGTTGGTGCTGAAGACGATGAGCCAGAGAACGACCGACAGGAAGAGGGCGAAACGCAGGATGGCCTTGGAGACGGGACCCAGGTCGAAAGTTTCGGGATAGCCCTTGCGGATACGGCTGGCTTCTATCTGCAGCAGGAAGGCTTCCTCCACCAGCTTTACGAAGACGGCAAGGCTCACGGTCTGTGCAAACGAATAAACCGCCGTAGCCCCGAAGATCTGCGAGAGGGTCACCCGGCCAAAGAGGTTGCAGACGATGGCCAGCAAGTTAAGCAGGACATAAAGGCCCGCGGCCGCATAGACAAAACGGGGCTGGCCTTTAAGCCGCCCCTTGCCGAAGAGATAAAAGAGCCCGAAGACCAGTGACGCGCCGTCGACGAAGAATTCTGTCCAGCGCTGCATGGACAGCGGAAGGCCCAGGATGCGGATCACGGGCAGCAGGACGAAAAAGAGCAGGAAGAGGCTCCAGCCGATGAAGAGCGGCTTGGTCAGGTGTTTCTTCAGGATGAAGGTCAGCACGATCATCAGCAGAAATTCTATACTCTCGATATAGATGGCGGGCGCATGCAGGTCGAATAAGGGCGCGAGACTGCCGACAAAGACCAATGTTGCGGCAATGGGGTAGGAGTTGATGAAGGAAAAACCAAAGGGCTCCAGGGCCTGCAGCTTGTCCAGCCTCCGCAGGGATCGGAAGTTATACCAGATCCAGGCAAAGAAAAGCACCCCGGTAAAAAGCAGCCAGAACCGTTTGGTCCGCGGGTTGGAGAAATAGAAGCGGGCCAGCTGCTGCTCGCTCGCCACGGACTGGGTAAAGCTGTCTTTGGAAAACGTGCCGGCAGTAGACGATCGCGGCTCCCAGAGGTAGCGCCGTTCCTTGCCGAAGGCCTTGGAGCCGACGGCTT
>JAMFRX010000631.1 GCA_026224995.1 Puia dinghuensis | reverse complement strand
TGGCGGTGCACAATGGCAACAAGTTCATTCCGGTATATGTAACGGAGTTCATGGTTGGCCATAAGCTGGGTGAGTTCGCTCCTACCCGGAACTTCAAAGGACATTCAAGCAAAAAGATCGCGTAAGAAGCGTAAACTAATTATAATGGAAGCAGTAGCTAAATTGAGAAATTATCCGACGTCGCCCCGTAAAATGCGTTTACTGGCTGATGAGATCCGGGGTATGGTTGTTGAGAAAGCCCTGGCTTTACTGGAACATCATCCGCAACATTCTTCTACTCCGCTGCACAAGCTGTTGTGGTCTGCGGTAAAGAACTGGGAGCAGAAGAATGAAGGCCAGAGCGCGGCTGATGCGGCACTGGTGGTGAAGACGGTTTTCGTGGACGGTGGAAGGACTTTGAAGCGGATGCGTCCGGCCCCTCAGGGTAGAGGTTATCGTGTGCGCAAGAGGAGCAATCACGTGACTATCATTGTCGATTCAAAAGTCGTTTCCGCAAATTAATTGATAAAACTTATTTAATTATAACATGGGTCAGAAAACGAATCCGATTGGGGCCAGGTTAGGGATCATCCGGGGTTGGGAGTCCAACTGGTATGGCAGCAAGAAAGATTATGCCACCAAGTTGATCGAGGACAACAAGATCAGGACTTACCTGAATGCCCGTATCAGTAAAGGGGGGATCGCCAAGATCGTCATCGAGCGTACGCTGAACAAGCTGATCGTGACGATCCACACCAGCAAGCCCGGTATCATCATTGGTAAAGGGGGTGGCGAAGTGGACAGGATCAAGGAAGAGCTGAAGAAGCTGACGGGTAAGGACGACGTGCAGATCAATATCCTTGAGATCCGCCGCCCCGAGCTGGATGCCAACATCGTAGGCGATACGATCGCGCGCCAGATAGAGAATCGTATAAACTACAAGCGTGCGATAAAAATGGCGATCGCTTCTGCGCTCCGGATGGGCGCCGAGGGGATCAAGATCAAGGTGGCCGGCCGGTTAGGCGGTTCCGAAATCGCCCGTACCGAAGAGATCAAGCAAGGCCGGACCCCGCTGCATACGCTGCGGATGGATATAGACTATGCCAATGTGTTTGCGCTGACCGTATATGGAAAGATCGGCATCAAGGTATGGATCTGTAAGGGTGAAGTGCTGGCGAAAAGGGATCTGAATCCCAACTTTGTCGGTGGAAAGGAAGGGGGTCTGAGCGATCGTAGAGACAGGAGGGATGGTGATCATGGTCATGGCGGAGATCGGGATCGCAGGCCTGGTGGTGACCGTGGCGGTGATCGCAGACCTGGTGGTGGCGGTGGAGATCGCAGGCCTGGTGGCGGTGGCGGTGATCGCAGGCCCAGCGGCGGCGGCGGTGGAGATCGCAGGCCCAGCGGAGGCGGAGGTGGACGTCGCTAGTACGATGGCAGTTAGAAGACAACAAGCAATAAGTATCAGAAAATAATTCTAAGATGTTACAACCTAAAAGATCCAAGCATAGAAAAGGCCAGAAAGGTCGCATCCGTGAGACGGCTAAAAGGGGAGATACCATAGCTTTTGGTTCGTATGCTTTGAAATGTATGGAAGCGATCTGGCTGACCAATCGCCAGCTGGAAGCTGCCCGTCAGGCCCTGACCCGCGCCATGAAGCGTGAAGGGAATGTATGGATCCGCGTTTTCCCTGACAAGCCCATCACCAAGAAGCCGTTGGAAGTACGTATGGGTAAGGGCAAGGGTAATCCCGAGTACTGGGCTGCAGTAGTCGAGCCGGGACGTATCCTGTTTGAAGCCGATGGCGTATCGATGGCGACAGCCAAGGAAGCGCTGGAACTGGCTGCACAGAAGCTGCCGATCAAGACGAAGTTCATTGTCCGTCGGGACATTGCGGCGGAAGTGAGTGAAAAAAAGTAATAACAGCAAAATAGTACTACGATGTCAAAGAAGATCGATTTTTTAAGCAGCCTGAAGGACCTCAATGAGGGTGATCTGAAGGCTCGTATCCAGGAGGATGAACTGCGCCTGAAGAAGCTGGAATTCGCGCACGCTATCTCTCCGCTGGAAAATCCGATGAGCATCCGCGCCCTGAGGAAGGATGTGGCCCGTTTGAAGACGGCATTGGGTCAGAAAACTGTAAAAGCATAATAAAAGTTTAAAGCTAAGACAATGGTTGAAAGAAATTTGCGCAAGACGAGGATCGGGGTTGTGAAGAGCAACAAGATGGACAAGACCGTCACTGTAACTGTCGAACGGAAGGTCAAGCATCCGATCTATGGTAAGTTCGTAAAGAAAACTACCAGCTTCCACGCTCATGACGAGAAGAATGAGTGCACCGTAGGCGACGTGGTGAGGATCATGGAGAGCCGTCCGCTGAGCAAGACCAAGCGCTGGCGCCTGGTAGAAGTGGTAGAAAAAGCCAAATAATAATATTATTTACAGGGCGGGCCACGGGTCCGCCGGCACAAAAGTTAATAAAATGATCCAGCAAGAAAGCAGATTAAATGTGGCTGATAACAGTGGCGCCAAAGAGGTACTGTGTATCCGGGTATTGGGTAACAGCGGACAGGATTACGCGGGCATTGGCGATAAGATCGTAGTCACCGTAAAAGACGCATTGCCTTCCGGTGGTATCAAGAAGGGCACTGTAGCCAAGGCAGTGATCGTTCGCACCAAGAAGAAGCTACGTCGCAAGGACGGCAGCTATATCAGCTTCGACGATAATGCGGTGGTATTGCTGAATGCATCCGACGAGCCCCGTGGCACACGTATCTTCGGACCTGTTGCCAGGGAGCTGCGCGACAAAGGATACATGAAGATCATCTCCCTGGCGCCTGAGGTGCTGTAGGGGAGCGGCCGCCGGACGGCCATCAAACAAAGGACAACATTCTCTGCCAGGCGGGGAAAAAACATAAAAAAATGAGCAACAGATTCAAACCCAAGTTCAATATTAAAAAAGGTGATAGCGTGGTAGTGATCACCGGCGACGACAAGGACCCTAAGAAGGCCCGGAAAGTCCTGGAGGTTTTCCCCGACAAGGCCAAAGTATTGGTCGAGGGTGTAAACATCATCACCAAGCACACCAAACCTTCCGCACAAAATACGAAAGGTGGTATTGTAAAGAAGGAAGCTCCCATCCACATCAGCAACATTCAGTTGTGGGATGCGAAGACCGGTGGCGCTACGAAGATCAGGCGCGAGCGGGAGAATGGGAAATTAATAAGGATCGCTAAAAAATCTGGGGAGGCTATCAAATGAGCACTGCAAAATACACTCCGCGTCTGGCAGATAAGTACAAGAAAGAAGTTGTACCTGCCCTTATGAAGAAGTTCGGCTATAGCACTGTGATGCAGGCGCCGAAGCTGGAAAAGATCTGTATCAACCGTGGCGTCAATGGCGCTGTGACCGATAAGAAGCTTGTGGATGTGGCTGTCGAAGAGCTGTCGATGATCACGGGTCAGAAGGCCGTCACCACCCAGAGCAAGAAGGATATCTCCAATTTCAAGCTGCGTAAGAACATGCCGATTGGGGCGCGTGTTACGCTTCGCGGAGAGAAGATGTTCGAATTCCTGGACCGCCTGGTTTCGACGGCGCTGCCCCGGGTACGTGATTTCAAGGGTATCAACGAGAAGTCTTTCGACGGTCGTGGTAACTATACCCTTGGCATCACCGAACAGATCATCTTCCCTGAGGTAGATATCGACAAGGTAAACAAGATCACTGGTATGGACATCACCTTCGTGACGACTGCCGGTACCAATGAAGAGGCTTTCGAGCTGCTGAAAGAGCTGGGCATGCCCTTCCGTGGTGTCAAAAAAGATTAACACATAAAAAAATAAAACATGGCTAAAGAGTCCGTAAAGGCTAGGCAAAGAAAAAGGGAAGCAATGACGGCAAAGTATGCTGACAGACGCGCCGCTTTGAAAGCCGCCGGCGATTACAAGGCACTGGACCTGTTGCCCAGGAACGCATCTCCTGTAAGGCTGCACAATCGTTGCCAGCTGACAGGCCGTCCCAGGGGATATATCCGGTACTTCGGCATCTCCAGGAATATGTTCCGGGATATGGCATTGGCGGGTAAGATCCCCGGTGTCCGTAAAGCTTCCTGGTAGGCTTATAATCCCGATAAACCCGTATCGCACGTGAAGAATGATAGGATATCGCATTGTACAATTTTTTGAAAATTTATAACTGAATACAAACAATGGTTACTGATCCAATAGCAGATTTTCTGACAAGAATCCGGAATGCGCAGATGGCGAATCATCGGATCGTGGAGATCCCTGCTTCCAACCTGAAGAAGCGTATGACGGAGATCCTTTATGATAAAGGGTATATTCTGAAATACAAATTCGAGGATGATAGCAAACAGGGCGTGATCAAGATCGCGTTGAAGTATGATCCGACTACCAAAGAGCCCGCCATCAAGAGCCTGGAGCGCGTTAGCCGTCCTGGTCTGCGTCAATATTCCAGCCCTACCGAGTTCAAGCGGGTGAAGAATGGCCTGGGTGTATCGATCATCAGCACCAGCAAGGGTGTGATGACGGATAAGGAAGCCAAGGTGCAGAACGTAGGCGGCGAGGTGCTTTGCTACATTTATTAAAGACAATGGGTTGCCGGTACATTAAGCCTGTACCTATACAAGCTGACCGGCCGGCAACGAAGTAATAACAATATAAATAAGAAAAAATGTCTCGTATAGGTAAACAGCCGGTAGTTCTTCCCAAGGGAGTGACTGTCACAGTAGGAGCCGACAATACCCTGGTGGTAAAGGGGCCGAAGGGTGAGCTCAAGCAAGCCATCGACCGTGATATCATCGTAGAGGTAAAGGACGATCACGTAGAGTTCAAACGTCCTACGGACCAGATCCGGCATCGTGCCCTTCACGGTCTGTACCGCTCTCTGGCGTCCAACATGGTAAAAGGCGTTACGGAAGGCTACAAGCGTCAGCTGGAGCTCATCGGTGTAGGTTTCAAGGCTTCGAACCAGGGCAATTTACTGGACCTGGCGCTGGGGTACTCGCATAATATCATCTTCGAGATCCCCAAGGAACTGAAGCTTGGCACGGAGCAGAACAAGGGTGAGAACCCCAAGATCACGCTGGAAGGCGTGGACAAGCAGCTGATCGGCCAGGTGGCCGCCAAGATCCGCGGCCTGCGTAAACCTGAGCCTTACAAGGGCAAAGGTGTCCGCTATATCGGCGAAGTGGTTCGGAAGAAAGCTGGTAAGGCTGCTGGTAAATAATTTGAGTAAATGGGTCCTGGCTGGAATCAGGACCAAAAAATAAGCAACAATGGTTACGAAATCAATCAGAAGACAGAAGATCAAGTTCCGCATCCGCAAGAGCATCGTCGGAACGGCGGCGCGGCCCAGGCTGTCCGTGTTCAGGAGCAACGACGACATCTATGTGCAGCTGATCGACGACGACAGCGCCAAGACGCTGGCCGCTGCTTCTTCACGGGACAAGGACATCGCCGCTCAGAAGGGAACGAAGGTGGAGATGAGCAAGCTCGTAGGTTCGGCCATCGCCCGCAAGGCTGGTGAGCTGGGGCTGAAAGACGTCGTCTTCGACCGGGGTGGTTACCTGTATCATGGCCGGGTGAAGGCTGTAGCCGAAGCCGCCCGTGAAGGTGGTCTGAAATTCTAAAGTAACAACAACGTATTTAGTAAATAGCTTCGTAAATAATTACAATGTCTAAAGTAATCTTAAACAAGGTTAAAGCCGGTGACCTGGAACTGAAAGAGAAGGTGGTTGCTATCAATCGTGTGGTAAAAACGACTAAAGGCGGCCGGGCATTCAGCTTTTCTGCATTAGTAGTAGTCGGAAACGAAAGCGGCGTCGTCGGTCACGGTCTTGGCAAGGCTAAGGAAGTCCAGGAAGCGATCACCAAGGGGATCGAGGATGCGAAGAAGAACCTGATCAAGGTTCCGGTGATGCATGGTACGATCCCTCACGATCAGCTGGCAAAAGAGGGTGCGGCGAAGGTGCTGATCAAGCCAGCGGCTCATGGTACTGGTGTGATCGCCGGAGGTTCTATGCGTGCGGTGCTGGAAAGCGCCGGCATAACGGACGTACTGGCCAAGTCGCTGGGTTCTGCCAATCCGCATAACGTGGTTAAGGCGACCTTTAAGGCGCTGGCTATGTTGCGCGAGCCTATCGCTGTTAGCAGGACGCGTCAAATCTCATTAAAGAAAGTTTTCAACGGATAATAGCTAATACTATTAATATGGCAAAGATCAAGATCACACAAGTGAAGAGCGGTATCGACCGGCCTGAGCGTCAGAAGTTGACCCTGAAGGCCCTCGGACTGAAAAAGATGCATGCCACCAAAGAGGTGGAAGCTACTCCGCAGATCCTGGGTATGGTCCGGAAGGTGGAGCACCTGGTAAAGGTGGAAGAAGTAAAATAATTTTGTAAAAGCGAGGGGAGATTCCCCGTTAAGTAAAAATCAACGACATGAATTTACACACGATCAGGCCTGCTAAAGGCGCAACGCATAAGCAAAAGCGGTTAGGCCGCGGTGAAGCTTCCGGTAAAGGTGGCACTTCCACGAAGGGTAACAAGGGCGGACAGAGCCGTGCCGGTTACCAGCGCAAGATGGCCCATGAAGGTGGTCAGATGCCTATTCAGCGCAGGATCCCTAAGCGTGGGTTCAACAATATTCACCGGATAGAATACAAGGTGCTGAATGTCGGCCAGCTGGACCATCTCGTTGAGAAGTACAGCCTTACGGAGATTTCTGCTGAATATCTGTATATCAACGGATTGATCGCCCAAACCGACCGGATCAAGATCCTTGGCGCCGGTGAACTGAAGGCTAAGCTCAGTTTCAAGGTACACGCTGTCAGCGAGAAGGCTAAATCCGCGATTGAAGGGGCCGGCGGAACAATAGAAATTCTGAAATAACCAAAGCCGCCGCAGGCGGCTTATCCGATAGGATAGACATTAGCTCTTTGCAGGAAATGCCTATTTTTTGATGGGGGCATTTCCTGCACATTTTTATGTAACTTGCATGTGCGGGTAATGCGCTACTTTTCTGGTGCATCTCCCGCACATAAATATTTGTTCCGTGAAGAAACTAGCACAGACACTCAGAAATATATGGAGCATCGATGATCTGAGAAGCAAGATCGTGGTGACCCTCTCCTTAACATTGGTTTACCGTTTTGGAACCTACATCGTGCTGCCCGGCATCGACCCGAATAAGCTTGGCTCGCTGAGCAGCGCCAAGACCGGGGCATTAGGCCTGATAGATGCGTTCTCCGGCGGCGCCTTTTCCCAGGCTTCCGTACTGGCCCTGGGTATCATGCCTTATATCTCCGCTTCCATCTTCATGCAGCTGGCGACCATCCTGATACCGCAGATGCAGAAGGTTCAGAAGGAAGGCGCGAGCGGTCAGAAGAAGATCAATCAATGGACCCGTTATATCACCGTTGTCGTTACGTTTGTACAGGCCTACGCATATGTCACCTATCTTAAGGGATATGCGAAAGAGGCGTTCGTCGACTCTTTTAGCGCATACTTCTGGCTGACCACACCCATCATCCTCACGGCCGGCACGCTGTTCGTGATGTGGCTGGGTGAGAAGATCACCGACAAGGGCCTGGGTAACGGTACCTCCCTGATCATCATGCTGGGTATCCTGGCACGTCTGCCCCGTTCGTTCCGGGATGAATGGATCTCCAAGTCTGCCATGGGCAGCGGCGGCGTCCTGGTATTCGTCCTTGAGGTTGGGGTCATGGTGGCGATCATCATGGGGCTCATCGTATTGATCCAAGGGGTCCGGAAGGTTCCCGTCAACTATGCCAAACAGATCGTCGGCAACCGGCAGTTCGGCGGCGCCCGCCAGTTCCTGCCTTTGAAGGTGAACAGCGCCGGTGTTATGCCCATCATCTTCGCTCAGGCGATCATGTTCCTGCCTACCATCTTTTCCAGCTTCGATAGTACCAAGGGTATTGCCAAGACCTTCTCCGATCCCCGCGATTATGTCCACATGATCGTATACGGCGTGATCGTAGTCGGCTTTACCTTCCTGTATACGGCTCTGATCTTTAATCCCAAGCAGATCGCCGACGACCTGAAGCGCAACAACGGGTTCATCCCCGGCGTGAAGCCAGGTCAGCCTACGGCGGACTATATCGGTTCGGTGATGGATAAGATCACGCTTCCTGGGGCCTTCCTGCTGGCTATCGTGGGTATCCTCCCCGGTTTTGCACAGCGTGTGGGTATCACCCAGGGGTTTGCCTCTTTCTTCGGCGGCACTTCTCTGCTGATCATGGTGGGCGTTATCCTGGATTCGCTGCAGCAGATAGAGACTCAGCTGCTGATGCGCCAGTATGATGGCCTGATGAAGAGTGGCAGGATACAGGGACGTCAGTCTTCGGTATCGAGCGCGGTCATTTAGATCGATAAAACTTTTTATAAGCAAACCTGTTAGGATAGTGTCCTAACAGGTTTTTTACAGTTTATGATCCATTATAAGACACCGGCTGAGATAGAATTAATGCGTGACAGCGCCATGCTCGTCAGCAAGACGCTCACTGAGGTTGCCAAAGTGTTGAAACCGGGCATCACGACGCGGCAACTGGACAAGGTCATCGGGGATTTTATCCGCGATAATGACGCTATCCCTTCTTTCCTGAATTACCGGGGCTATCCTTTCAATTCTTGTACTTCTGTGAATGACGTCGTGGTGCATGGCTTTCCCAATGACCTGGCTCTAAGGGATGGCGATATCATTTCCGTAGACATCGGCGTCATCAAGAAAGGGTGGCATGGCGATCATGCTTATACCTTTGCCATCGGCGACCCGGGGCCCGAGGTGATGCAGCTCATCCAGGTGACCAAGGAATCCCTGTACAAGGGCATCGAAAAAGCTATTGCAGGAAACAGGGTAGGGGATATCTCCTACGCCATAGAAGAGTATACGGCCAGGAAATATGGCTACGGCGTCGTCCGGGAACTGGTAGGACATGGACTGGGCAAGCACCTGCATGAAGAGCCGCAGGTTCCCAACTATGGACGTCGCGGCACCGGGGCCAAGCTGAGGGAAGGGCTGGTGCTGGCTATCGAGCCGATGATCAACCTGGGCAAGCGGGAGGTGTATACGGAGAGTGACGGCTGGACGGTACGCACGACGGACCATCAGCCTTCCGTGCATTTTGAACATGATGTCTGCGTGAAGAAGGGCAGGGCGGATATCCTATCGGACTACAGCATTATTGAAGCCGCGGAAAAGGCTAATCCCCATCTCTTTACGGGGCAGGCCGCGGCAGTAAACTCATAACGGGACGGGCATCGTCCATCGGTCCCAGGCCAAAAACACATGATCCTATGGGTGGCAAGCAGCTGATCGTCATCGGGGGAGGAGCTGCGGGTATTTTCTGTGGGGTCAATGCCGCACGGCTATATCCGGGCCTTGGCGTCACCGTGCTGGAGAAGACGGGCAAGCTGCT
>JAMFRX010000630.1 GCA_026224995.1 Puia dinghuensis | reverse complement strand
TTCACGTTGGGCGGCATGTAAGGCGTCCCGTGCGGCAACCCCGGAATAAAGATTCCGATAAAAAAGAGACATCAATTCCACGGTTTCCGAGTCATCGATCGACCAAAGCGTAGCCACTATCTGCCCAACGCCGGCGATCTTAAAGGCGCGCTGCATCCCAAAGACTCCTTCGCTGCCCTGTACTTCTCCCAGGCCGGTTTGACAGGCACTAAGTACAACCAGGCGCGTATTAGCCAGAGTCATGTTTGCCACTTCATAGGCGGTAAGTATACCGTCGTCGCCTCCTTTCGACCGGTCCAGGCTTTTGAGCAGGTTGTTTGCTCCCGCCAGAACGAGACCACTACGGAACATGGGATTATCGAGTTTTTCCAGGTCAATGGCGGTGGTGTCCTCTCCTTTCCCGGATTTCTTTTGTCCTAGGAAGAAGCCATGGGTAGCAATATGGATCAGCTCGGGGCTCGCACCGTCGAATTTTTTGAATTGTTCCTCCGTTGCGTATCTACCAGTGTCCATCTCGACCTGGACGCGGTTTTTAGCGAGAATGTTACTGATGCTATCCAATTCCTGATCGGCACCGGGGATATCTATCCATCCTTCGCCTCCACGGGTAAGTCGCTTGAGACGTGATTTGCCCTTTTTGCGGAGAATGGAATCCTGCGAGTGCACTGCCACGGAGAAGACGGAGTCCCATCCATACCGGATGTTCCCCCACAAGGTGGCACTTGTGGGAGTTTTTGCCGGCGAGCTAAAGCAGATGCTACGAGTGCTGGATGTGCGGACCATTTCGATAGAGTCGATCAGGTAGCACTTTGGGCTGATCTTTATGGCGTCGAAGGAAACCAGGTTCAGCAGCCCGGCGGGAGAGTAGTAAATCTTGTGAACTCCCTGCAAGCGGGATTCCATCGGTTTCCATATGAGCGAATATAATGAGCCGGGCTTATGCCTGTTTTCTTCGTTCTGCATCTCGTAGAGGTCACTGATTCTGAGTACCGAGTTTACGGCTCCGCTATCGTCCGTCAGGCTGTTGTATAAGGCCGATTCTTCGAATAAGGGAATGAATTCCGGAATGGAGTCGTTGTGCCGCAAAATAAGCGCGGCATAGATGACGCTATCTCCCCAATCATGTTTTCTATTTTCGTAAAGATCGAATTTGATGAATTCGATCGCTGCCTCCCCTTCGTGGAGTGCTCTGCCGATATCGCCAGCCCCCGTTTGCTGGATCTTTCGACCTTGGCTGAATGCAAAAGACCGTGCGGACAGTTTTTGTTCGATCACCCGGATCTGGTCGTCGAGGCTGTCCATATTCATGGTTTGTTTAGCCTGAACGAGGAGCATTTGCCGGCCCTCGATCGCCCGGGTCTCTTTCCAATGCTGGAAAAATTCGCGGGTGGTGCTGTCTTTACTTAGCTGGACAGCATTGAGAACTTCTTTCTGGTCTTGCAGTACTATGCCTTTTACGAATAGCTGTTCGTCATAAATCTCCCTTGCGACCGCCCCGGCGCTTCGTCGGACCTTTCTCGTATAAAGCATGGAGGGAAGGTATTCACTTCTATAACTGTTCTCGTCGAGCAGGGTCATCTTTTCGTCGTCGCTGAGGAAAGTCCTGGTGCCCTCGACGTGCCGCTGGAAGGAGCGATTGCTTCGAATAAACAGCCTGGCGGCCGAGTCGGCGTGATGGGTCAGCAGGTACATTTCTGCCAGCGAGCTCAAGGCATCCAGGTGCAATCCATCGTATTCACCATGTATGCGGCGCTCAAGAGCTTCGTCCAGTTTATAGTAGGTCAATGCGTGTGAATAGTCCTCCATATCTTCATAGAATTCACCCATTGTGTTGAGCGACAGCGCATATTCCGGTGAATTTTTGCCATTGATGAGCTTGCTGAGGAGCAGATCCTTTTGGTGTAGCGGCAACGCCTTTTTGTAGTTCTTCTGAGAAGTGTAGCAGCGGGCGAGGTTGTGTATCATGACTGCATAGCCGGAACTGTCGATGTCTTTTTTGGCGAGTGTAAGGCGAACCGCCTTGTTATAGTAATCGACCGCCAAAGTATATCGAAAGTTGCGTTCGTAAGCGAAGCCCACATTGTTTAGGCTTGTGATTACGTCGTCGTCGTCCGGCTGAAGCCATTTTTCCCTTATATCAAGGGCAGCCTTGCTGAATTTAAGCTGCATGTTATAGATATCCATTAACTGATAAATCATAGCTGCATTGTCGAGGCAATCGGCGTAAGCGATGTTGTCAGTGCCGACTACTACGGCCAGCATTTCGATCGCTTTTTGGACGGTGGCCAAGGCCTGGCTGTAGCTGCCTGCCAGTCGTAGCTTTTTGGCGAGGTCGTTGAGCACCATGGCATCGCCAGAATCAGCATATAGTTGGCTGGAGTCCAGCAAGTCTATCCCTTGCTGATAAATGACCGCTGCCCGGACATTATCGTCGGCGTCCTGAAAGATGTCCCCGAGTCGAAATATGGACCTCACAATATCCAGCGAAGATGCTGTTGGAGCAGATCGGCGGGTTGCGATGGATCGCTGCAGCGTCTCGACGGCTTTTGATCGCAGGCCCATGTTCGCATAGCGAAGGCCGAGATTTGATAGTACTGTTGCATAGCTGTCTGTGTACTCCTGGCCTAGTTTTTCCATCCGTTTCGCTGATTCCAGGAAGTATTCTAATGCCTTGCTGCTCTGTTCGGTTTCTTCCATGCAGAGCCCGATCATATTGAGGAGATTGGCGTAGGCTGCATCGGCGTCTCCGCTTGACCCTCGTTCGCGGACTACGGCCAGATAGATAGGGAGGGCTGTGTTATAATCTTCCGCACTGTACAAGGCATCGGCGACGAGCAAAAGTTGGCGACAGCCAGGGCCAAATTCCCTTCTGGCAGTGGCGACAGTACGACTAACGAAGGCTTCATAGCTTCGCTTGCTTTCGATGTGTGCCGTCTGTCGGGGCAGCGAGTCGTACATTCGATAGAATTCTGCGGAAACATACCCGTCGAGGCTGGTAATTTGGGTATGATTGTCCTGGTTAAGGTGTTCGAGGAGATTTTTCCCGGAACTATCCCGGGCATTTGGATTTGCGCCTGCTGCAAGCAGCAGGCGGATCATTTTAATGTTATTCCGATTCGCGGCAAAGAACAGTAAGGGTGTGCCTGAATGGTCTACAGCATCGACGGACACCTTCCTGCTTTGCAGATAGGACACAATCTCCGGCTTGTTCATGCTTACCGCCCAGATGATCGGCGACCATCCGTCGCTCTTTCCACGGTCGGGGCTGTATTCCGGTTCGTCAAGAGGAAGGTGCAGTGCGGAATCGAGATAGCTGAGCATAGCCAGGTTGCCTTTGCCGGCGGCAATAGCTTGGGCCGATCCGTAGGAGGACTGGCGGCTATTATATAAAATTGCTGCGTGTACAGGAAATTTAGCGCCCCGCTGTATCAGGTATTTGACCGTATTGAGATCGCCGCAGAACACTGCCCACATCAGCAGGTTCGCCCCGTTCTCATCCGCGGCATTGACTGGGTATCCGTGGGCCAGGGCCAGTCGCAGCTTTTCCGGCTGATGTCTTTTCAGAGCCATGACGATTGACGGGTCCCACTGCGCCATACAGGTATGGGCGATGATACAGAGGCAAAGGGCGAGGATGAATTGTCCTTTCATGGCCAGCCACGTTTTACTTTGATTTGCGCAAATAGGATGCTCCGAAAGCCACGGCAAGGGCAGTGGACACAATGAATGTAAGGATCTGGCATGCCGAAGGGAGCCGGGCATTGAAGTCGATCCGGAGGCCTTGTTTGGCGTCCGGCATTGCCATGGGAGCCAGAGAGCCGGTCAATGCCATCAGGCACCAAATGCCAAACACGATCGAAAGAAGGTAACCTATCCACGAGAAAAGTAATAGCCGGCTTCCGGATTTGCTTGTTGGCCCGAGGATGTCTTTGGCGAACGTGATGGTCAAAGCAATGATCCCTGTGGACAAGGTGATCAATTGTTTTGAGAGATCTGAGGCAAATTCAAAGGCCATTTTGACCTGGTCGTCCATATTGCGGCGGGTTTGGGTTTAGCAAAAGGGAAAGAGGGGGCAGATGCCTTTTTTGGATTGCTTATAGGTTTTTACGCTGATCATTTTGACCTTATTGCCTTCGGAACCCCGAAGTATGTCTCCGTTGCTGATGAGTTTGTCGATAAAGTCGGAAAGCACTTCGCGGGCGTTGCTGATTTGTTCCGGAGTGGCATTCTGGTCATGAAGGTTTGCGGCTCCTTTGTCCATAAACTCAGTGAGGGAGTCGTTGACATCGGATGTGATGACTGCTTTTGATGCGTGCAGTTTTTCCTTTAGCAGTTGGTGAAAGGATTTCTGGATATCAATTGTGTCGACCGAAGTGGATGAAGAATAGGCCTCAATGCGGGTGAGCGGACTGCTGATACTATGGGTTGCAGCGAGGGAGGTCAATGCTATGGCGAAAGCCAGTTTCAACATATGTATTTTGTTTGGTATAAATATATTTCTCCATTTGATCTAAGGGTACACACGACAGGTTTTCGGGGTCGGTAAACAATTTCATGATGTCCTTTGGCGGAGGCTACGACGTTGATGTTGTTCATCAGATGAATAAGCCCCCAAGCTTCCGAAATGTCTTTGACAGAAAGCCAGGAAAATTTTGCCTGGGTCGAGAACAGCTGGATAAGCGGTGACGGTTTAGTGGAGCAAAGTCGTCTGCTCTAAGATACGCTCTGTGATAAAAGCGACACACCGTGAAAACACCCTATTTGGGGAATTATAATGGCGATATTTTGTATTTTATACTGTGAAAACACCAAGATCGTTTAATTAGTAGCAATTAGGGTGTATTCACTGAGTTAGACTCCGTTTCTCATTGGCATTGCCCTTTGCTATTAGTATATAGGGCCTTCCCAGAACATGAATCGTAACCAATTGATTTTCAATTAAAATTGCCGGGTAAGGGCGAAAAGCTGGCTATTTGGTTATCAAAGAGGTTGTGCCACCAAGTTAAGAATCTAACTCTTTTCTTTTTAGAATTTCATTCACGGCATATATACAAGCTGTTCTGCTAGACGCCAGCTGGAAGTTCGTGCCCCTCTTTTTGTGCCACGGAAAAATTCGCTAAATAAGGCTGTTGCGATGGGGGGTGATTTGTAGATGGGGGGTGATTGGTAATAGCCCTTTTTTTATGGGCTATCGTGAAAGGAATGAAATTTGCAATTTTTACGTGGGCAGTTGGTTAGTAACATTAAGGCCCTGCTATCATCCCAGAATGTTCGGAGAGGCTCTCTAAAGGTGGAGGGATTGAAGACTAAGGATGTAAGAAAAATATTGGGCTGCTCGGTGAATAAGCAGGTTTCTCTCTGCATCGCTCGTAAGGTAAGATGGAAAAAGATTGGCCGAACGGTTTATTATAACGGGGAAGATATAAAGAGATTGTTGGAGGAGGTATTGAGATTCTGGCTTTTGACCTACTGTCTGAACGCTGGGAGATTATCTGGGCAGCTTATTTCCCATGCTATTTCCGTTGTTATTTCCCCTGCTGGAACTTTGCGGTCGACCAGGATACGAAATCAAAGTATTTTAATAACTGTTTCTCGAACTTATCGTTAACGATCTTCTGGGCATATCCGTTCACTTTGGGAGCCAAAGACCTATTCCTGTGTGTAGTGTTGGAGAAAGGGTTCAATTGAATGGTTTTGAATACGAGCTTTTCACATTTCATGAGCTTTGTTCTCTGCGGGAACGTTCGTTTGTAGGACCTGATTTCGTAGCCGAGGAACAGGCTATCGCGCAATTCATAGTGGATAATGATATCTAGCAGCCGGAGGGCCTTGTAAACCGGTATTCCTGCGAAACGCAGGTTTTCACTGTTTATTTCCTTGATGAACCGGTGAGCTTTTTTATAGTCTTTTTTCAAAAAACAGGCCAGTGCGCAATAGAAATAGAGCTCACATTGTTTTTCATCGTAGATCAGCGGATAGGCTTTTAGCAGCAAGGGGTCCAGCGATAGCACAAAATCGCTTGCTTCTGTAAGTTTACCTGTCCCGATATATAACACGAGGGTATATATGGTGATGGTCTTCAGCAACAGGTACCGGAAATAATCCGGACAAGGTGTGCTGTCCATGCAGCGGATCTTTTCGATATAGAAGGGCATTTGCTGATAATTGCCGGCCGTTCTTAAGCTGTCCAGCACGCCGTCGAGGGAAGAGAAATAGTCCATTGGTGGTACCTCCTGCATATTGCTGTTCTCTTCGAAGTGCTTATTGAGTTCATGGAAGGTCTTCAATGCCGATCTATGGTCCCCGATATCGGAGAAGAAGAAGGATTGGAACAGCAGGTGGAGCTTCCGTGATTCGAAGTTGTTTTTTACCTTGCCAGTCACCAGGCCCATTTCGCTTAACACCAAGTCGTTTAATTTTTTCTTATCGGCTTCAGATTCGACTCTTCCGGAATAGATCAGCCGGTGCTTGAGTAGTTCGTACAAGGAGTAATGCTCTTCGATGTGGTGTATGGTCCGCAGCGATTCTTTCGCTTTCATCTGCATTTCTACCAGATGCGTATCGGATACGCCCGGAAAATTGACGGCGGATAGATGGTTCAATTCATATCGAAAGGTAAGGTACCGCAGCAGATGATGCTGGGATGCTTCGGCCTGCTGCCGGATCTTTTTCAATTCCTTGTATCCCTCCTCCGCGAGCGAACGTTCCTGGAGAACCTTGACCCTCATCAGGCCCCATAGTATGCTGAACAGGTTGTCCTTTTCTGCCTTGGCATGGATCAGGGAATCCGTAATGATTTTGACCAGGTACCGCGCCGCATTGTCCAGGGAGGAATGGGGACAGGATTGACGGAATAATGCCGAAAGGTGTTTTTTTTCGATATCCCGGCTGTCATTTTTTTCTATGATCTTAAATAAGACCAGGTACTCTTTTTCTCCTTGTTGCTTGCCGGAGAAAACGGTGAAATAGCGTTTCTCCGCGCTGGACAGGGAATTTACCAATCGTATGGCCGTATCGTAGGCAGACATAAAAAATGATTTATAATTATGAGTTTGGATAATAAAACAAAGTCGTAATATTTTGATTGTTAATTACATATGATTGCACCCTCTTAGATATGGGCTTCCCAGGATTTTAAATTCTTATGAAAATAGGTAAATTTTTGATTTGATGAAATAATAGCTTTGGATCATCGAATCATTAAAACGAATCACCAAAACGATTGCAGGCTTTATGGAACCAAAGAGAATTATCGTAGTCGGTAGTACGAATATGGATATGGTTGTAAAGACAAGTCATATCCCCATCCCGGGCGAGACTGTCTTAGGGGGATCTTTTTTTATGAACCCTGGGGGTAAAGGGGCCAACCAGGCTGTCGCCGTTGCCCGCCTCGGGGGAGATGTCATCTTCGTATCCAAAATGGGAAATGATGTATTTGGAAAGCAGTCCTTCCAGCTCTTTAATGAAGAGGGCATCGATACCGGCTACATTTTGTCGGATGATGAACTTCCTTCGGGCGTCGCGCTCATAACTGTGGATCAGGCCGGGGAGAACAGCATCGTGGTCGCCCCTGGTGCTAATGCCAGCCTCCAGCCATCGGATATGAAGGGGGTGCTGTCTGAGTTTATCAAGGCAGGTATTTTGCTGCTTCAGTTGGAAATACCCCTCGTCACCGTCGAAAGTGTCATACGGTTTGCTTTCGAAAACGGGGTCAAGGTCATTCTGAACCCGGCCCCGGCGGCCCGGCTCTCTCCTGAATTACTTAGTCATGTAGATATCATCACGCCGAACAGGTCGGAGGCTTCCATTCTCTCGGGCATAGAAGTCACTGGCCTCGAAAGCGCTAAGTTAGCCGCCATTGGGCTTCGTCAGCAAGGCGTAAAAAACGTTATCATCACGCTTGGACCTTCGGGCGCCCTTGTGCTGGAGGACGATACGTTTTATACCATCCCTGCTAAAGTCGTTGAAACCATAGACACGACCGCGGCGGGGGATGTTTTCAACGGCGGCCTTGCCGTGGCCTTATCCGAAGGAAAGAATCTTCCGGAAGCCGTCGTCTTCGCCTGTGAAGCCGCTGCCATTTCAGTAACGCGGATGGGGGCGCAATCCTCTATCCCTTACCGGAACGAACTGATTTTGGCAAACTGGCCGTCAAGTAAATGATCGTTGCTACATCTCAAAAATTGCTGCCATGTTTATTGTTGGGAACTACTTTTTAGCCATTCTATTCTGCGTCATTACGATGATCTGCTGGGGTTCGTGGGCCAACACGCAAAAGCTGGCCGCCGGGAAATGGAAGTATGAGTTCTTTTATTGGGATTATGTGCTGGGGATCGTGTTGTTTTCCCTCTTGGCGGCCTTTACGCTGGGCAGCTGGGGGAGCGAGGGAAGAAGCTTTATTCCGGATATAAGCCAAGCCAGCTCGTCAAATATCCGGAGTGCCTTCATAGGGGGCGTTGTGTTCAACCTTGCTAATATCCTGCTTACCTCCGCTATTGCTATCGCCGGTATGTCGGTTGCCTTCCCAGTGGGCATTGGCATCGCGCTGGTGCTGGGCGTCCTGTTAAATTACGTAAGCATGCACAAGGGTTCGCCAGCCCTGCTTTTCAGCGGCGTCCTGTTCATTACGATAGCCATCATCCTGAATGCCGTGGCCTACAGGCGGACGGCACATACGTCACAGAGGGCCGGGACAAAGGGCATTGTTCTTTCCATAGCGGCCGGCGTGCTGATGTCCTTTTTTTACCGGTTCATCGCGGCCTCCATGGACCTGGACAATTTTGTCCATCCCGAGCCGCGTAAAATGACCCCTTACAGCGCATTTGTCGTATTTGCGGCAGGCATACTGGCGAGTAATGTCGTGTTCAATTCGGTCATGATGAGAAGGCCGCTGGAAGGGAGACCGCTATCCTATAAGGATTTTTTCTCCGGAAAGGGATCCATGCATCTTGTGGGCCTGCTCGGCGGAGCCATCTGGGGGATCGGCAACCTTTTTAACCTGCTGGCGGCAGGGAAGGCGGGCCCGGCGATCTCTTACGGACTAGGCCAGGGGGCTACCCTGATCGCTGCGCTGTGGGGCGTATTTGTCTGGAAAGAATTCAAGGGGCATTATACGGCGGTCGGCTTGCTGCTTGCGCTGATGTTCGTATGTTTCTTTCTGGGCCTGGTCTTGCTGGTGATGGCCGGGACCTGAAACCGGTTTCTCTTTGTCCCCCTTTGTCCAGCCCACCTTATCCAAAATCTCCACGCTCCGTATCCACCGTTGCCCGACCAGTTATCACATCATAACTAATTTAAAATGAGAAAAAACATTGCTTGTTCATTCAAATGCCTGTTGGCCTGTTATTTCTGTCTTCTCGGCTATAACGGGTTCTCCCAAAATGGGGTTTCCCGCATCGTTACGGGTATCGTCACTAATTTGAAAGACGAACCCCTGCCTGGGGTTTCGGTTATGATAAAAGGAAGTAAGACTGGAACATTGACCGATAGCAGCGGCCGGTTTTCGATAAGGGTGCCTGCTGCGGGCAAACAGGTGCTCGTTATTCATTCCGTGGGATACAGCGAATTTGAAACAGAGGCGGATAGCCGGCAAAACATCGCCGTTCAGTTGAAAGAAGAGAAAAAGCAACTGGACGATGTCGTAGTCATTGGCTATGGAACCAGGAAAAAAAGTGATCTCACGGGTTCGGTCTCCAGTGTGCCGACGGACCAGATCAACGAGCAACCGGTTAACACGGTCGAGCAATATATCCAGGGGAGGGCGGCCGGCGTACAGGTTGTCAACACGAATGGGGCGAATCCCGGGGGGACCATTGCCGTTCAGATCCGTGGGATTAATTCGATGACGGCAGGGAGCTCACCGCTGTATGTGA
>JAMFRX010000629.1 GCA_026224995.1 Puia dinghuensis | reverse complement strand
TAGCCCGCCCTCGCTCTCGAAACCTATCCCTAAATTTTGAATGGATAATAACGATGCCATAAACAGGCCTAAAAATAGGGTATTTGGCCTTATTGCCCGCCCTGTATTCCTATCTGGGGCACTTGCCCGATTATCTGTATGTCGGTGACGGTATTGTAAGCGGCAGGCATGCTAACATTCCAGACCATGCAGGTTTGGACAAGGCAGCCAGACCGACCGTTGCACGGCTTCAGGCCCCCTTTCTCCCGTTTCGGGTGCTTCCCACCGTCGTGCTCCTACGGGCCGCCGCACTTCTCCGCTATTGCGGCACCGGTTGTATATCGGTCACGGTATTGGCGACGGCCGGCATGGCAAAATTCCTGAGGGGGCACATATAGAGGGTGTCCGTATTGGGATCATGCTGATTAAGCGCAAATGTAAACACATCGCCCAGCTTGAGATTGGCGCGCCGAAAGGTCATCCAGTTCTTTACTGCAAAAACATTGGTAAACGTAGTGTCTGCTACCATTCCGTTATGGTAAGCGGTGTCCGTCCAGGATTTTACCAGCACGCTGGAATCCGTGATCGGTCCGGAAAGGAATTTGACGACAGATTGACCACAGCCGTCAGAGACAACATATTTGCCAATGTATCGGGCGGGACTAGGCTGGCTCCGGCGACAGTTGGAGGCGACAATTATGATCGGTAATAATAGGATAGGTAGGGTGACTCGGTGTAACATATGGTCTTTTCCCATTTGACAAAAGGACGGACCCGACCGTTGCACGGCCCTTGCTGCCCTGTTGGCCGGCCCTCAGAATCGCAGATGCCTCACCGTAACCCCATTGTTGATCAATTGCTTTAACGAATCAATCCCGATACGGATATGCTTCTCCACGAATTCGGAGGTGATCTTCAGATCGCTCTCCGCCGTCTTGACCCCATCCGGTGTCATAGGCTGGTCGCTCACCAGCAACAGCGCCCCCGTAGGGATCTTATTGTAGAACCCAACGGAAAATATCGTCGCCGTCTCCATATCGATGGCATAAGCCCTTACCTTCTGCAGATATTCCTTAAAAGCTTCATCATGCTCCCATACCCGGCGATTGGTCGTATAGACCGTTCCCGTCCAGTAGTCCACCCCATATTCGCGGATGGTGGTGGAGATGGCCTTCTGCAGGGCAAAGGCCGGTAAGGCCGGCACTTCCGGCGGAAAATAATCGTTGGACGTACCCTCTCCCCTGATCGCCGCGATCGGCAGGATCAGGTCACCCAGCTTGTTTCTTTTTTTCAGACCGCCGCACTTCCCCAGGAATAGCGCCGCCTTCGGCTTGATGGCCGTCAGCAGGTCCATCACCGTCGCCGCGCCAGGACTGCCCATCCCGAAATTGATAATGGTAATATCCCCTGCAGTAGCGCATTGCATCGGCTTATGCTCGCCCACGACCTCCACATTGTGCCAGCTGGCAAACAGCTGAACATAGTTGTCGAAGTTGGTCAGCAGGATATACTTGCCGAAGTTTTCCAGCTTCTCCCCCGTATACCTGGGCAGCCAGTTATTAACGATCTCTTCTTTGGTTTTCATTTATCCGTAAATTTAACAAATAGTTTTGGCCTATGATCAAGATCTATTACCCGTCCTACCCCTTTAAAATACGCGAACCGGAAAAGAAAAAGGAAGAGATTTGGGATGAGCTCCGCAAACAGTGGGTCCGCCTGACCCCCGAAGAATGGGTCCGGCAGAATTTCATCCAATATCTCCTGCTGGTAAAGAATTATCCTGCCTCCTATATAGCGGTGGAAAGGAAAATGAAGCTGGGGGAGCTCAATAAACGCTTTGATCTCCTGGTGTTCGACAATGCGGCCCAGGCCTGGCTGCTGGTCGAATGTAAAGCCATGGACGAAAAATTAGATAGCCGCGTCCTATGGCAGGTCCTCCGCTACAATATGGCTACCCCCGTCAAATACATTGTCATTACCAATGGCGGAGAGTGCCATGCCTTCGTCCGGGGCCTCACGGATTTCGAAGAGATCGCCGCCCTCCCGGCATATAGCGAATAGTCGGCTGGCCAGAACGGCCCTACTCTCGCTCATGGCCCATGACCGCCCAGGACCATCACCACCCCATCACCCCCTTCAGATACCCCGACAGCTCCGCCGCTATCAGCCCATGCTCCTCCAGGTCCGGATGCCCCCCGCATCCATGCGAAAACTGCCTGCTAAAAAAGTACGTGCTTACCTTTTGATCTCCCGCCTGGTGCATAGCCGCCGCGATACCACCCAAATATCGCTTCTGAACGTCCGTGAGCCTCTTATCCCCCATAGGGCTCGTCAGGCAGACTATTAGTACCTTCGGATATTGCCGCCTGATATCCCCTATAAAACGCACATAGGCGCCGCAGAAGACCGTAGAGTCTTGTATGCCGTCATTCTGGCCCAGGCAGACGGTTACCACATCGGGAATATACCGGCCGAAGTCCCAGGCGCCTGTATTGTCCCGCAGGTTCATTTTATCGAAGACCTTCGGCATCACGATGTCCATCTTGCAGCAGCTGTGGACCAGACCGATCCCGGCGACCGCCGTCAGCTGCCACTGCGCCCCCAGCATCCGCCCCGTAACCGCGCCATAGCTCATCCAGCCATTGTGCTGGTCATACCATTT
>JAMFRX010000628.1 GCA_026224995.1 Puia dinghuensis | reverse complement strand
AAGGCCAGTCATTACCGGATTGCGCCAAGGGTTTTATTTTACAGGCAAACCCGAAGGCGCACATACGGGCGGCAACTGTAAGGCAAAATCCTACCTTTATCCCATGGACATCAAAAACAATATTCTGGAAACTATAGGGCATACTCCCCTCATTCGATTCAACAAGTTGACAAGGGACCTTCCCTGCACCGTGCTTGCCAAGGTAGAGTATTTCAACCCCGGCAACTCGGCTAAAGACAGGATGGCGCTAAAGATGGTGGAAGTTGCCGAAAAGGAAGGGAAATTGCAGCCAGGCGGCACGATCATCGAATGCACCAGCGGCAATACCGGGATGGGCCTGGCGCTCGCAGCGGTCGTCAAAGGCTATAAATGCATCTTCACCACTACCGACAAACAGTCCAAGGAAAAAATAGATATCCTCAAAGCCCTGGGCGCCGAAGTCATCGTATGCCCCACGAACGTCGAGCCGGAAGACCCGAGGTCATATTATTCCATCGCCCGCCGTCTCGCCAAAGAGATCCCGAATTCCTTCCACGCCAATCAATACGATAATCTAGCCAACCGCCTGGCCCACTACGAGACCACCGGCCCGGAGATCTGGGAACAAACGGATGGGAAGGTCACGCACCTCGTGGTCGCCACCGGCACGGGCGGAACGGTCACCGGCACCGCCATGTACCTGAAAGAAAAGAACCCCGCCATCCAGGTATGGGCAATAGACCCCTATGGCTCTCTCCTCACCAAGTACTTCCGTACCGGTGAGCTGGACATGAACCAGGTGCATCCCTATATCAGCGAAGGCATCGGCGAAGACTTCGTCCCGCAGAATTATGACATGAAGGTCGTGGACGTCTTTGAGCAGGTCACCGACAAGGACGCGGCGATCATGGCGCGCCGCATCGCCCGCGAAGAAGCCCTGTTCTGCGGCTATAGCGCCGGCACGGCCGTACAAGGACTCCTGCAGCTCAAAGACCTGCTCAAAAAAGACGACCTCGTCGTCGTCATCCTCCATGATCATGGCAGCCGCTACATGGGCAAGATCTACAACGACCAGTGGATGATGGAAAGAGGGTTCCTCGATGTCAAGACCTTCAAGGACATCATCGCAGGCCGCGGCGCAAAGAAGCTGATCTCCACCGGCCCCGACAACACCGTTGCCGAAGCCTTCGAGCTCATGCAGAAATACCACATCGAGAACCTGCCCGTGCTCAAAGGCGGCGAGCCCGTCGGCGCGATCAGCGAAAGCGGCCTCTTCTCCCGCCTCATGAACAACGGATCCGATATCAAAGGCAAGAAGATCGGGGAGGTGCTGGAAAAACCCTATCCCATCGTCTCCTTCGACACCCCGCTGGAAAGGCTCAGCACACTTATCACCAGAGAGAACGGCGCCGTCCTCGGCAAGGACGATAGCGGTAACTACCACATCGTCACAAAATACGATGTCATCCACGCCCTGGGAGCGTAGTCTATCGTAGTTTTACTAACCTCACAATAGTGTGATTACGAAATCATTGGTAATTGCCGCGACACGTAAATAAAGCAAAACCTCTATAGGTTAATACGGTTT
>JAMFRX010000627.1 GCA_026224995.1 Puia dinghuensis | reverse complement strand
GGCCTTTGCGACGCCTGCGGATACAATAACACCGGCCAGGACATCGATGGATACTATTCCCGCCGGCTCCGCTGCGGTGGTAACAGATACGGCGCGTACGCGCTAAAAGTGAGCTGGCGGCTGAGAGCCGCCAGCTATGTTACATCAGGAATTGTTCCGAGACGATCTTCCCGTCTTTTACATTGTAGATGCAGAGCTCCGTCATTTGCATTCTTCCATGCCCCTTCATGGTAACGTCCATGTACATAGTGATGGAGAAGGACTTGTCCGCCACCAATGGGTCGGATACCCTGGTCCCGTGGTTCTCCTCCAACAGGGAGCTCCATTTCTTTCCTTTTTCGATGATCGCATCCAATCCCTTGGTCTCCTTTTCGAAATCTGGGGTGCCATGGGGCTCGATGCTCACCGCGTCATCGGCGTACAGCTCCTTCTGGGCTGCTTCAAAATCGCCTTTTTTGCAGAATTGTACAAGACGATTGGCTATATCAGCCGTCGTCATGGTCATAGTTGTGCTTGTCATAAAAATTAAGGTTTTAGGAAAGTTACTGCAAATCCCGGTCCCCGATGCAACATTCCAGCCGAAAATTCCGACTGTTCCAATAACCCAATCCAACTAATGCCATGCTTAAAAGTTATTTTAAGATTGCCCTGCGCAATCTCCGGCGCAATGGGGCCTTTTCCGCCATTAACATATTTGGCCTTGCCATCGGGCTGGCCGCCTGTTTGCTGATCGCAGCCTATGTCCGCGAGGAGACCCATTTCGACCGCTATGCGGATCGGGCTAAGGATATCTATCGCGTCAACCTGGGCGTCACCGGTAATACCACGGTCATGTATCCCAATGTGGATGTAGCCGTAGGACCGGGCATGGCCGCCGCCTATCCGGAGATCGAGGCCTGTACCCGACTGGAGCGGATGGGCGACAACTTCGTGCAGTATGGCGCCCAGACCTACAAGGAAAAGAAAATGGTCCTGGTAGACTCCAACTTTTTTGACGTCTTTACCCTGCCCTTCGTGGAGGGGGATGTGCACACGGCCCTGCTGCACCCCAATAGCCTGGTCATCACCAAGGCTATGGCCGCCAAATACTTCGGCGCCGCTTCCGCGGTAGGGCAGACCCTTCTCCTTTACTCCTATGGCGCCTGCAAGGTCACGGGCGTCATTGATAAGGTGCCGGATGATTCGCATTTCCATTTCGATGCTTTCGTGAGCTTTTCGACGAACAAGATAAAGTATCTAACCTGGAGCAATATCGGCTTTTACACCTATGTCCGGCTCCGGCCGGATGCCGACCCCAAGAAACTGGAGCCCCGCTTCCGCGAGCTCGTAGCCAAAAACGTCGTTCCGGAGGTCGCCCGGGATATGGGCGTCCCGATGTCCGAGGCTAAAAAAGCCGTGAACACCTTTATCTTTTCCCTGACGCCGCTGATGGACATCCATCTGCATTCCGATACCAAATTCGAGCTGGAAGCTAATGGTAACAGCCACTATGTCCTGATCTTCTCCGTCTTAGCGGTCTTTATCCTCCTGCTGGCCTGTGCGAACTTCACTAACCTCAGCACCGCCAGCGCCGCCGCCCGTGGGAAGGAGATCGGCATCCGCAAGGTCATGGGCTCCCGCCGTCAGCAGCTGGTATTGCAATTCCTCACTGAATCCGTGCTGCTCACCGGCGTCGCGATGCTGCTGGCCTTCGGGCTGGTGCTGGTGCTGCTCCCCTACTTCAACGAGGTGTCGGGCAAGCATTTTGTCTTTCTGGACTTCCTCGGCTATCCGGCCCTGATAGCAGCGCTGGTGCTGACCGTGGTAGTCGGCGCCGCGGCAGGCATCTACCCGGCTTTCTTTTTGAGCAGGTTCAATCCGATAACGGTGCTCAAAGGCGGGAATGCCCTGCAGGGTGGCCGGACAAGCCTGCTGCGCAGCGGGCTCGTCGTCTTTCAGTTCTTCGTCTCCATCTCCCTGATCGTGGCGACGGTGGTCGTCTATCGCCAGCTGCACTTCATGCAGGACAAACGGCTTGGCTACGATAAGGACCAGGTCCTCTACATCCAGGACGCCAACCTCCTCGGCAACAACCAGGACGCCTTCCGGCAGCAGCTGCTCCGGGACAAGCGCGTCGCGGGTGTCACCATCAGCCGCAATGCTCCCGGGAGCGGTTCCATGGGTGGTACCGAGATCTATCCCAAGCAAGACGACGCCACCAATGGCAAGGAGATCCATGCCGACATCTTCAATATCGACTATGACTACGTCCCTACCCTGGGCCTGCAGGTGGTGAAGGGAAGGAATTTCACCCGCGGCTTCCCTACCGATTCCGCAGGCGTCCTGATAAACGAGGCGGCGGTAAGCGATCTCGGCTGGGGCCATACCGATCCCATCGGCAAGACCATCATCCGTTCGGGTCAGGTTGCCTACAAGGTCGTGGGTGTCATCAGCGACTTCCACTATCTCTCCGTCAAGCAGAAGATTGCGCCCCTGATGCTGCTGCTCGGCAACAACTACGGCGGCCTGCTTGTGAAGGTCAATACCGCCGATGTCGCAGGCTTCATCAGCGACACCAAGCAGCGCTGGTCCGCATTCGGCGCAACCGGTCCATTCAGCTACTATTTCCTGGACGACCAGTTCGCCAATCTCTATGTCTCGGAACAACATACCGGCCGGCTCTTCACCGCCTTTACCATCATCGCCATCCTGATCGCGGGTCTGGGCCTCTTTGGTCTGGCGGCTTATATGGTAGAGCAGCGTACCCGGGAGATCGGCATCCGCAAGGTTCTGGGCGCTTCTGTTGGCTCGGTGCTCGTCCTGGTGTCCAGGGAATTCCTGCTGCTGGTAGGCCTGGCCTTCCTGATCGCCATCCCCATTTCATGGTGGGCCATGCAGCAGTGGCTGAAGGAATTTGCCTATCGCACCGCGGTGAGCTGGTGGATCTTTCCGCTGGCGGGCGCGGCGGCCCTGGCGATAGCCGTAGTCACCATCAGCTTTCAGGCGGCAAGGGCTGCCACCGCGAATCCTATTGAAAGTCTCAGGAGTGAATAACCAATACAATCAAGCTTATGTTCAGGAACAATCTTCTTGTCGCCTTCCGCAACCTGGTCCGCAACCGGTTTGCCTCCGCCCTCAACATCGGGGGTCTCGCCATCGGCATGGCCGTGGCCATCCTTATAGGGTTATGGGTATACGACCAGGTCTCCTTTGACCGGAGCTTTCCCAACCACACCCGGATCGCCGCCGTACTGCAGAACCAGGAGCTCAGCGGCGGCAT
>JAMFRX010000626.1 GCA_026224995.1 Puia dinghuensis | reverse complement strand
GTGACCACCTGATCGGCCAGGCTGACCAGATAGCTTTTGCAGGCGCCCGAGGGCTGGTCATACACCGGAAAATGCTGGACTTGCCCGATGTCGAAATCCGCGTTCAGCTCGCGGTTGATCCGTTCCAGTAAGTTAAGGTTAAATCTTTTGGTGATCCCGGCCTTATCATTGTATGCAGCGAGGATGGTGTCGGGGCACTTCTTCAAGTCCAGGCCGATGAGGACAAGGTCTCCGGGTCTTAAATGGCAGCGCAGCTTCCGGCAGAATATACGGGCCTCGGCGGGAGACATGTTTCCCAGGTTCGACCCCAGGAACAGCACGCATTTTCTTCTCCCGGAAACCTTTGCTGCTTTTGTGATCATGGGCAAATATTCTCCGTTGAGCCCCCGGACGGTTAGTCCCGGTATTTTTAGCGGAAGCTGTGTTTGCAGGTAGTCGATGATGTTGGAGGAGATATCTATCGGGATATAGTTGAAGCCGGCGCCAGCCCGAACCAGATGTCGCAGCAGGTAAGCCGATTTTTTGCAGTCGCCGGGCCCGAGCTCTATCAGATCAAACGGACCGCCAGGCTGCATTATCGCGGCCGCCAATTCCGCCGTTCGCTTTCGGAAGATCTCCAGCTCACAGGCGAACGGATAATATTCCTCACAGTTCATGATCTCCTGGAAGATATCATCGCCTGCTTCGTCATAAAAATATTTCGACGGCAGGGATTTTGGCATGGCCTTCAGCCCCTCGATCACCTCCGTTGCAAATGGCGTCGTTTGTACGCTTTCCGTGATAGTGTTGGTTGTCATGTGGTTGGATTAGATGGTGCATTTAACGGCGTTGATCATCAGAGGCAGGATACCGTCCACGACGGCTTCTTCGCGGAGCCCTTCCACGGATATAGCGGGGCCGTTGCGGACTTCGAAGGGGATCAGCCGGATGCCCTCGAGGCCCGATGGGTCTCTGCTGACGATCTTCAGGGTATGCCGGCCATCGACGAGCCGGGTGGTGTCCAGTTCAAAGGTCACCGGTGCGGGCATCATCGCAATGGGCCGCGGCTCTTCGTCTATGAAGAGGAATAGCATGCTTTTGTCTTTCATAATACCTCGGGGTTAAGAATGAAGTGTTTAGGCTACAGTAATGGACGCGCCGATCAGCGCCGCGAGAATGACGGCGAGAAGCCGGAATAAAAAGGTAATTACAGTTTTTGAGTTATGGATGGAAGGGCGCAACCTGAACCCATTGGCTTCGCCAGGCCGGCGCATCGAAGGGGTCTGCGAAATACTGTGTCTCGTGCACGACCTTGCCATTGCTGAACTCCATAATGCTAACTGTGAATGCTGGCCGCCCCTGGTAGATGATCGTGTATTCCGTGATCCAGAGATCGCCTTTTCCAAGGATACGCCTGACATTGAAGCCTGACGGCTTACCAGGATGATGACCCCGCAGGGCCTGCAGATTGCTTCGGCCGAAGATCCGTTCGCCTGACTGCGGATAGTCACAGATGGCATCGTCAGCGTAAATAGCATGTTCCGCGTTGATATCGCCGACGGCCGATGCGTGCCAATGCGCATCGATGGCTGCACGTATTTGTTGCTCTTCCAGTGATCGTTCAATAGTTGATAAATTGTCTGCATAATAAAATTAGCATTTTACCCAGGAACGTGCGTGATCATTTTGAGGACGATCAGCCAGCGGTCGTCAATTTTGTGAAAGCAAAGGAATTCGTGATAGTTAAAGTCGTACATGGCGACCCTTACCCTCGCAATGCCGATGGAATTAATGACGCTGACAGATATGATCTCCCCTTTAAACGGTTTACCTGAATCTTTGGGGCTTTGGCGATGCGCAACACCATTCAGATACAGCACGAGCGTCCTGGTGTAAGGCTGACCTTTCAAATCACCCAACAGCTGCGTACAGGGATGAAATACGGTGTGCAGCGTTCCGATGCTGCCTTCATAAATTCCCTGAAAGTAAGTGTCCAACAGCTTGTTGATCGACAGTATTCCTTCTCTTGAATCTTCCATACAGTTATTTCATTCTCTTGAACAATTCCTCCACCGTATCCGCAGCAAGCGCGGCAGATGCCGGATTCTGTCCTGTGATCAGCTTGCCTTCACGGGTGACGAACGGCAGCCAGTTCTCTCCTTTCTGAAAGTCGGCGCCCCGCGTGCGCAACTCATCCTCCAGCAGGAAAGGAACTATATGGTCCAGCACTGCGTCCGATTCCTCACCATTAGTAAAGCCGGTGACCCGCTTTCCCCTGATCAGCCAGTCACCGTCCAGGCCCTTTACATTTTTCAATGCTATCGACGAGTGACACATCAGCGTCATGATCTTCCCAGCCCGGTTAAAACTTTCCAGCAGATTGATCGAATCGGGGTCATCAGGCAGGTCCCACATCGGTCCGTGCCCGCCCGGATAAAACACGGTGTCAAAATCCTTTTCGGAAACCGAGCTTATCTTCACGGTATTGCTGAGACGCTTGATCGTTTCCGGGTCCTTGTAATAACGCACGGTAGCCTCTGTTTGATTCGACGGTTCATTGCTTTTTGGGTCTATCGGCGCCTGGCCGCCTTTGGGGGAAGCGATCACGATCTGCTTGCCGGCATCCAGGAAATGATAATACGGCGCTGCAAATTCTTCGATCCAAATGCCTGTTTTTTTGCCTGTGTTGCCCAACTCGCTGTGGCTCGTCACCACAAATAAGATCTTGCTGAATTCCATTTTGTTTATTTTTTTGTGAAGAATGCTATTTTTTATTTCGAGGATCGTCCGCGGGTTCGACATAAACGGTGCCGAACGGCCCCATCCCATATACCTGGGTCACATATTCACCCGATTGAGCCCAATGAAAATGTGCCGTGTCACCCGGAAGCACCACCACGCTTCCCGGTGGATAGGCAACAAGCTTTGTCGGATCGAATTCCTCTCCGAGGCCTATATAGAATACTCCGGAGATAACCGTGTACACCCTGTCTTCGGGGTGGGTATGCGGCATCAGCTTCATGCCTGCCCCGACTCTTACGCGGATGACATAAGGCGCGGGCATCGTAGGTTCGCCAACGAGCATGGCTGATTGCGCGTCTTTTCCCAGCGCGGGGTAGGGCATCCACCGGATTTCCTCCGGATAAACGGAACCAAAAGACTTATTGGGTAAACCCTGTACGGGAGTTGAAAGTGTTCGCATGAACCAGAGACAGGCCAATTGCATGCCATACTGCAGCTTGCTTTTAGTCAACAGGTTAGAGGGAAATGTGCGGGTGGATACTCTCGATCTTTCGAGAAATGACTGGATTTTTTTCGATATACCATGAATTTTTGGAAAGCCGCCCGGGAAGTTCAAGGGGTGGGGGAGAGGCCCTTTGTTTTTTTTGTTTCATTGGGAAATGGCCCAGTGAGGCCCGCTTCGGAAGATATAAATTCCCGAAGTGGCACGATAATTACCTGTCAGTTGGTACAACAAATAATGAAGTATGAGCAACAAACTGGTTCTTCTTACTAAAGAATCGCCGGCTTACTGGCGTGTCACTTTTAATAATCCACCGGTGAATATTTTTGGTCCAAAGGCGATCCCGCAATTGGGTGAGATCATTTCGTTAATGGAAACGGATGCGCAGGTGAAGGTCGTCGTCTTCGACAGCGCTATCGAGGGTTTCTTCACGACCCATTACGATTTTCTGTCTTCGGCAGAAGAGACAAGTAGTCTACCCATCGGCCCTACCGGCTTGCTGGCCTTGCCCGATCTGTTGGTTCGCCTGAGCCGGGCGCCGGTTGTATCCATTGCTAAGATCCGGGGGCGTGCAACCGGCAATGGGAGCGAAATATCGCTCGCCTGCGATATGCGTTTCGCCAGCCGCGAGAAAGCGATCCTCGGACATTTTGAAGTTGGCGCGGCTATAGTGCCGGGGGGCGGTCCCATGGCGCGGCTGCCGCGTTTGATGGGGCGGGGACGGACCCTGGAGGTGCTGCTTGGCGCGGACGATGTCCCGGGTGATATCGCGGAACGCTATGGATATGTCAATCGGTCGATACCGGACGCCGAACTGGACGCCTTTGTCGATTCATTGGCAAGGCGCATCGCTTCCTTTGACAAACAGGCGCTTACCGATACCAAGCATTTCGTCGATGTGGCTACCCTGCCATCCGACTACGAATTAGGGGCGGAGATGATCGTGTGTAATGCATCGCAGGACCGGCCGGAAGCCAAACGGAGGATCAAGCTATTACTGGACCAGGGACTTCACAAGGCTGGGGATGTTGAAACAAGGCTTGGCTATTATGTGGGGCAGCTTGGGAATGGTTGATCGACCTCTTTTTACCTACTTAAAAAAAATACTCATGAACATTTCCCTTGAACAGGCCGAGGCGATCATTAAAGCGGCTATTGCAAAAGCAAAAACATTGAATATACTGGAGAATATCGCTATCGTGGATGCCGGCGTCAACCTGGTAGCTTTTTCTCGAATGGACGGTGCGTGGATCGGCAGTATCGATCTCGCCATACGCAAGGCTAAAACCGCCCGATACTTCGATATGGAGACCGGTCAACTTGGTCAATGGTCGCAGCC
>JAMFRX010000625.1 GCA_026224995.1 Puia dinghuensis | reverse complement strand
TCTTGTGTCTATCAGAATGGTGACGGGGCCGTCGTTTAACAACTCCACCTGCATGTCCGCGCCGAACTCGCCTGTGAGGACGGGTTTGCCAAGATCGGCGCTCAGGCGGTCGATCATCTTTTGGTACAGCGGGATGGCGATATCGGGTTTACTGGCCCGGATATAGGAGGGGCGGTTACCTTTTTTTGTGGATGCAAAGAGGGTGAACTGGCTGACCAGCAGGATATCGCCACCATTGTCTTTTACGGAGACGTTCATTACCCCCTGATGATCATTAAAAATGCGCAGGTTCGCGATCTTAGCGCTAAGCCACTCGATATCTTCCTGGGTATCAGCATCTTCGATACCTACAAGGACCAGCAATCCATTATTGATGGCAGATCTGACCTTTCCTTCGATGGTGACGGAAGCGCGGCTTACGCGTTGGATAACGGCTCGCATTTTTTTGGTGAAGATAAGATTGGGAACGAATATTCGCGCAGGACGACGATGGCCGTACCGGCTACCATCAGGAGGAAGATGATGGAGGCCATCCATTGGATCTGGCGGCCGAGGTAATAGGACAGGGGTCGGAAGAAGAAGCGGATGATGTGGCGGCCAGGGGGTACGGAAAGGCCGCGCAGCACGTAGTTGGTGCGGATGATCGGCGTTTCGTGGTCGTCGATCCAGGCTCGCCAGCCGCGTTTGTAATAGATTTCGCTGAAGACGGCGAATCGCCTGTGAGGAGACTGGGACAGGTAGGACACCTCGTCGTTATCGTTCTTCACCAGCTGGATGGTTCCTGCGGTATCGGTGTTTTGGTCATAGCTTATCTTACTGCTGTCCTGCGTGAAGATGATGGCCGTGTCCTTGGGTGTAAAGTGGGTGAGGGCGTTCATGACGTCCTGGGCTGTAGGCTCGAAGCGTACGCCCCGTACAAACCATACCGGACCCAGGGAGCCCTTATTGCGGACGATGGTATCGCCTCCGTTGCGGGCGGGTTGGATGATGTACCTGGTGTTAAGCATATTGATGACGGGGGCGCAGTTAGGGAAGTTGAAGAGCTGGCGGTTGATGAGGTCTTCATAGATACTGAGCCTGGCTGCATGATAGCCGCCGATGGAGTGATGGAAATAGGCCGTCATGGCGCCGTAGGTGAGTGCGTTGGACATGCTGTCCCGCAGGTCGAAGACCCGGAAATAACCTTTGTCGGCCATGATCTCTTTATCTGCGTCCGTGGCTGCGAAGTTCTGGGCGTAGGCAGCGCTTTCCTTGTAGTTGTCGTTGTTGAGGTAGTTGAGGTCCATGGAGATGACGTCTGCGAAGATCAGGACGCCTACTACGCTGAGGAGGAGGGCGGGGCGGATCCTTTTGAGCAGATAGAGCGTGATGGCCAGGGCGGCTGCCAGGACGAGGATCAGGGAGCGGATGATGCTTTGGCCGAAGAGCTGCTGTCTGTCGGTGCGGAGGCCCTGGATGAAGGCCGTCATGGATGCCGTTGCATCCTTTCCCTGGGCGGCGGCCTGGCGCAGCAGCTCTGTATCCCAGTCGCTTGCGTAGCTGAACCGAAAATAGAGCCCTGTCAGCGCAAGGAAGGCGCCCGCTATGGTGAGCAATCCCCAGCGATACCGGCGCCAGAGCGCTTTTCGGTCGTCCGACTCCAGGATCTTCTGCAGGGTGAGGGTGGCCGTCATGCAAAAGAGGAAGGTAGGCACGACGAGGATCATGCTGGGCCCCCGGAATTTATTGTACATGGGTAGGTACTTGAGCAGCAGTCCATTGAAAGACTGGAAATATCCGCCCATGCTCATGGCGATGGTGAGGGCGGAGACGGCGAGCATCCACCATTTGTGGCGGTTGTCGAGGACAAAGAAGCCGGCGACCGCGAGCAGGATGATGATGGCGCCCGCGTAGGGCGGCCCGGAGAAAAATTCGCCTACTCCACCCCAGTAATAGTGTGGGCCGCCGTCGCCTACAAGGGCGGCCACCCGGGGGGGCATTTTACTGAGGGCCTGGACGGCTTTTGACTTTTCCGCCGGCAGCTGAAGCTCGGTGCTACCCCCATAGATATCGGGCACGAACATGACCAGCGGTTCCAGCCTGTACATGCTGAAGTCGAAGGCGGCCTGTTCGCTAAGTCCGCTTTTGGTATAGTTGCTCTGGGCGTCTGCCAGCTCGCTGCCGCCGCGGATGGTCTCTTTGGAGGAGTCGAAGGTGGTGAACAGGGCTACGGCATTGCTGAGGATGCCGATAATGGCGGCGCCCATTACCAGCGCGATGGTGCGGAAGAGTCGGCGGCTTTCTCCCTGGCGGATCCAGGGGATGCCATAGCCCAGGAGGAGTCCCCCGCCGATGATCATCGTATAGTATACGATCTGGATATGGTTGAAGGACACCATGAGGGCGGTAAAGAGGGAGGTCAGCACGATACCCGTCCAGTATTTTTTTTCGCAGATGAGGATCAGCGAGCCAATGACTCCCGGCAGCAGGGCGATGGATTGCATTTTTGTATCGTGGCCGACGGCGACGATGACGGCATTGTAGGTGGCATAGGCATAGGCCAGGCTGCCGATGATGCCGACGTAGGGGTTGGTGCGTAGTACGCCCGAAAGAAAATAGAAGCAGATGCAGGCCAGGAAAAAGAAGCTTGCCGGCTTTTTGAGGTAGAAGGTGAGCAGGCCGTAGAAGAGATTGGGGATACTCACCGATTGGGTATCCATTGCGATCTGAAAGGCAGGCATACCGCTGAACATGCTGTTGCTCCAGAGGGGGAAATGCCCATGGGTCTCTTTGTACTGGAAGGAATTGTGGGACATACCTTCCCATTGCATGACATCTTCCTGTTCCAGGACTTCGTTGTTGAATACAACGGGCCGGCAATATACTGCTGCCACAACAAGGAACACGGCGACGGCGATGAAGTGCGGGAGCCCCCTTCTTAACAGATCCTTGCTTAAATTTTTCATGCTGATGAACGAAATGACCGCTGAAGTTAATCTATAAATAGTGCAATTCCCGGACCAGTCTACACCTTCGACCCCGGTTTTTAATTTATCTTTAACGTGCAGGGTGACTGCAAAATACCATGAAGATCGATATAACGAAAGAAATTATTTTCCAGACTGCGCGCAGCGGCGGCAAGGGCGGTCAGAACGTGAATAAGGTGGAGACCATGGTGGAGGGGTATTTCTCCATCCGGGATTCTGCGTTCTTTACGGTGGAGCAGAAGGATACGCTGGAGAGGAAGCTGGGTGGAAAGATCAATTCCGACGGGTTATTGCAGGTGCGGTCGCAGGTACACCGGACCCAGCTGGGCAATAAGGCTGAGGTCATCCGGAAAATGCATGCCTTGCTGGAGGGCGGCTTGAAAAAAGAAAAGCGGCGGATAGCCACCAAGCCTTCCAAGGCGGCGAAGGCAAAAAGGGTCGATCAAAAGAAGAGGCAGGGCGAGACAAAACAAGGCCGGCGGAAGGTGCGCGGCGAGGAATAGAATAAAAGCGGCCCGGGAGCCGGGCCGCAAACCAGAAAAGAGGGTTCAACGTTAATGGTATTTGAAGAGGGGGAGAGGGTTTAGACGTTAATAGTCAAATTTCCAGCTTCCCTGCTATCCCACCAACAGCAATGCTACGCGATATCCTGCGTAGTTATACCTATTTTATTCAGGAATATATACTTGTTAATCTTTATACGGGGAAATAGTAAATTGGTCCTCAATTAATCATCAACCTAAAACGATCTATTATGAACAGTTTTCCGAGAGTTTCAACGAGGCTGTCCTTTGCAGCTGTTGCTATGCTGATCCTGGCCGGCTTAACCGGCTGCGGTAACAATGGGCATGAGGGCGATGGGCCTATCTCAATTAACGCGGATACCGTCAAGAACCATGTTATCTCCATAGACCAGGCGAGGTTGCTAACGCGCACCTTCAGGGCTTCTATAGACAGCTTCAATCACAACTGTGCCGGCTTCAAGGATTCATTGAAATTCGGGCATGCCGAAGAGTTCCCTGCCGATGTTTTCAATGCGTTGCTGCTCGAGCACACTGACAAACAGGGGACGGCGAAGGGGATCCGCATTTATTTTGGCCGTGGTGTCGACGGGGAGATCAAGCTGGTGATGGTGCCTGTAGACAGCCTGGGCAACGACATGATCGGTACCATCGTGGACCTTAAGCCTAAACCGGGCACTGCTCATGTGGAGGCGCTGTCGGTCAGCGACGGGCAGGCTGCGGAACAAGGGCAACGTTGTCCGACTGCTTGTGATGACGGATCCAGTGGCCTAAATTAGTAATACCCCCTATGATATTGTTTCTGTTCAGTGAATCTATTTTATTTCCCCTGATTGCGGGGCTGGTGAGTTTCCGGCGGATAGGTAAAGCCTACCGGCCCTTTTTTCTAATGATCGCTTGTGCCGCACTCACAGAGCCGGTGAGTTTCCTTTTTATCCGAACGATCCACACCAATGCCATACCCAATAATCTTTATGCGCTGGCGGAATGGGTGCTGGTTGCCTGGCAGTTCCATATCTGGGGGTTATTCGGGTCGAGGAAGAGACTGTTTTATTTTTCGGTGGCGTTTGTTGCCCTGATCTGGATAACGGAAGATCTGGTTTTCGGCCAGATCACTACTTTTCCGCCTTATTTTCAGGTACTCTATTCCTTCCTGATCGTCCTTTTCAGTGTCAACAAGATCAATTTTATGATCACGCACGATGACCGGAAGCTCTATGGGAATCCTATCTTCCTGATCTGCATTGGATTCATCATTTTGTTCGTTTATAAGATCATCTACGAATGGGCGTATCAGACCAGCTTATCGGGCGCCACCGAGACCACCACTGATATAATACGGTTATTCAGTTATATTAATGCTTTGGTAAATGCTATTTTTGCCATTGCGCTGTTAAGAATACCCCGCCCCCAAAAATTTACCCTCAGCTAGAGGACAAGACCGTGGATGTTAATCATCTATAATGGAAGCTAAAGTTCTGAATATTACTCTTTATGTGTCTCTGATTATAGCGGTAATCATTATTTACTTCTTTGTTTCTATCATCCGGTATCACCGGAGGTATATGAAGCTGCAGCGGGAGAAGATCTGTGCGGAGATCATCATCCGGGAGAATGAGCGGAAGCGGATCGCGGGTGATCTGCATGACAGTCTGGGGCCTTTGCTGTCCGCGGTTAAGCTCAATATCAGCAGCGTCGACATCGAAGATGCGGCGGACCGGCTGGTCCTCGAAAAGACCGGTGGCTATCTGGATGAGATCATCGGCAGCCTGCGTCGCATCAGTCATGACCTGCTTCCCAGCACGCTGGAAAGGCGGGGCTTGCTGGAGGCGATACGGGAGTTCATCAACCAAGTGAAGAACAAGCAGTCGGTGAATATCCAGCTGTATGTAGTCAAGGAGATCACTGTTCCCAAGGAGAAGGAGATCCATATCTTCAGGATGATCCAGGAGATCGTCCACAATACGATAAAACATGCCGAGGCCAGAAATCTGCAGATCGGCTTTAGCGAGGAAGGAGGCCATCTTTTGTGCCTGACCAAGGACGATGGGCGGGGGTTCGATAAGGAGAAAATCTTATCCGGCTCTTCGGGAATGGGATTACGCAGTCTCGAAAGCCGGTGTGAGATACTCAATGGCATCCTGACGCTGGATTCCATGCCGGGTGGAGGCACCAATTATTTTATTAAAATTCCGGTGGGGTGACCCCCTTGTTCCCGAGGTAAAAGCCTAATTTTATCCGGATGAAAAATGGAATCAGTCTGGTAATCGCAGATGACCACGAGATCTTCAGGGATGGTCTGGCCCTTATGCTATCCAAACAGGAGACGGTAAAGCTGGTTGGTCAGGCCGGAGACGGCCATGCGTTATGCCAGCTGGTGGATGAGACCAGGCCTGATATGGTCCTTACGGACATCAAGATGCCGCGGATGGATGGCATTGCGGCGGCCAGGCTTCTGCTGCAAAGGTATCCGGACCTGAAGATCATTGCCCTTAGCATGTTCGAGGAGGAGGATCTCATAGTGGAGATGCTGGAAGCGGGAGCCAGGGGCTATCTGCTGAAGAACGCGGACAAGAAGGAGATCCTGGAGGCGATTGTTACTGTGGACGAAGGCAATATCTTTTACTGCAAGCATACGACGGCCCATTTGGCCTCGCTGATCGTCAAAAGCAAATTTGACGCGCACAAGAAGCCCCCAAGCGCGCTTTTCACCGATAGGGAAAGGGAGATCGTCCGCCTGATCTGCAGGCAGCATACGGCACAGGAGATCGGCGGGCTGCTGTTCCTGAGCAAACGGACGGTAGAGGGGTACCGGACGCGGATACTGGAGAAGATGGATGTCAAGAATACGGCTGGAGTGGTGATCTATGCCCTGAAGCACAATATCATCCGGGAAGAGGAAATTCTCTGAACATACGGAATTCCGAATTCTAGCGTTAATTTTACGCTTCGGCCTGGCCGACACCTAACATGAGCAGTATCAAAAAATTAGCGAGCGAGACGGTCTGGTATGGCGCGAGCTCCATTTTCGCGAAATTCCTCAACTACCTACTGACGCCGTATTTGACCCATAAGTTCAAGGGGACGCCGGAGTATGGGCAGATGAGCCTGGTGTATGCTGCTATTTCCTTTGTCAATATCGGGGTGCTGTTTGGGCTTAACTACGCCTATTTCCGGTATATCCAGCGAAAGGATGCCCAGAAGGACCTGTATTCCACGCTGCTGATCTCGCTGGTATCCAGTACCACGCTGATAACCGCGTTGCTCATCCTCTTCCGGGTCCCCCTGGCCCAGTATATCGATGTCGGCAATCATCCGGAATACATTACGCTGAGCGCTATCCTTATCTGTTTCGATGCCCTGAGCGCACTGCCCTTTGCCAAGCTGCGGCATGAGGGGAGGCCCAGGAAGTTCGCCCTTATCCGGGTTTCGGGCATCCTGATGAACATCGGCCTTACCTTTTTCTTCCTGTCCGTATGCCCGCCGCTGCTAAAGGCGCATCCGAGCAGCATAGTCGCCTTTATCTACCAGCCCAGTTTCGGGTTCGTGGGCTATGTGCTGCTGGCCAATGTCCTGCAGAACCTCTTTCAGCTTGTGCTGCTCTCGCCCTTTTTGAGGGGGATACGCTGGACCTTTAACGTTCCT
>JAMFRX010000624.1 GCA_026224995.1 Puia dinghuensis | reverse complement strand
GGGGAGTACGGGATAAACATAGTGTAATGCCGGGTCCGACCAAAATCGGACTCGACTGGGGTTGACCACCACACATTGCGCTACCGCCAACCGCCCCGTGTAGGTTCGAATCCTTCCTCTACAGCAGATTATTAAAAAGCCCCGCTTGAAGCGGGGCTTTTGTGTTTTAAGCCGCATCTCCGGCCATAAGACCCCCATTTTCATTAATTTTGCCCCCCATGGGCCAAAAAAAACTCATCCGCTTCGAAGCCATAAAGTCCTTCCCCAATGTCTTCCAATATCCCGAAGGCATGCCCGGGAAATGGAAGGATTTTTATAAGAATGACCATCCCCTCACCCTCGAGCTCGCCTGCGGGAAAGGGGAATATACCGTTGGGCTGGCCAGGATGTACCCGCAGCGCAATTTCCTCGGCGTAGATCTCAAGGGGAACCGCATTTATATCGGCGCAAAAAAATGTCTGGAAGAGCATATTGCCAACGCCGCCTTCCTGCGCACCAAGATCGACCAGGTGAACAACTACTTCGCCCCAGATGAAGTGGAGGAGATCTGGCTGACCTTCCCCGACCCGCAGCTTAGGAAGTCCAGGGCCCGGCGGCGGCTGACCCATCCTAAATTCCTGCGGCTCTACCAGCAGATCCTCGTTCCTGGTGGTCTCATCCACTTAAAAACGGATTCCCCGGTACTCTATACCTTCACTAAATGGGTGATCGAGCTCTGCGCCCTCACCGTGCTGGAAGACTCCGGCGATATTCACGCGGACCCGGACACCCTTAAAGCGGAGCTCAGGATCAAGACACACTACGAAGGGCTTGATATCGCGGGAAGCAACCGGATACACTACCTTTGCTTTGCATTGCCGGCGGATCCCCTGCCGGAGATCGACGACATTCTACACCAACGGCTCATGGAGATCGAAAAAGGAGAAGAAGGGCTGGCCATCACAAGCATTACCGATGAAGCAATTGATTGAGAATGAAGATTTCTATTACAGCGAACAGGGCTATATGGTCATGATGGAAAAATACCATCTCGAGCGCGGGTCCTGCTGCGGTAATGGCTGCCGTCATTGTCCTTATGATTACGAACAGGTACCCGAACCAAAGCGGTCGGATCTCCTGGAAAAAAGAAGAATAAATGGCTACATCAAAAGGTAAAGCAACGGCGGGCAAGAAAGCTGCCGGCAAAAAGTCCGCCGTCTCGAAAGGCCGGGTGTCCAGCGCCCGGGAACGACTGGTCGCCGTCAAGCCGTCCGGCGGAAAAGAAGACTCTTTCTTCGATCTGGTACACGAAGTCGCCCGCCAGATACCCAAGGGCCGCGTCACCTCTTACGGCGCCATCGGCGCGGCGCTGGGGACCCGCTCATCGGCGAGAATGGTAGGCTGGGCCATGAACACCTGCCACCTCTCCCTGCAGCCCGTACCCGCACATCGCGTCGTCAACAGCCTGGGACTTCTCACCGGCCGCCATCACTTCAACCCCCCGGAAAAAATGCAGCTGCTGCTGGAAAAAGAAGGGATTAAGGTGAAAGACAATAAAGTCGTCGATTTTAAAAAGCTGTTCTGGGATCCGTCCCAGGAGCTTTGATCAATAGTAGCAGCTCCGGTTAATAATATGGACTGATCATCACATATACTACCACACCAGTAACCGCTACATACAGCCACATAGGCCAGGTTATCCTCGCCAGACGGCGATGCTTGTCGAACTTCTCCTGATAGGCCCGCTGCAGCGTGAATAGCACAAACGGGATAATGATCGCCGACAACGTGATATGCGTAGTCAGGATGAAATAGTAGATATAACGCACCGACCCAGCCTGCTGTTTCTCTGCCTCGCTGAGCAGCCCATCGTGATTGAGGTCGCCAAAGCGGGTAGACGGATTGGAAGCGTGATAGATGACATACGAAACGAGAAAGATCGTGCTCAGGACTATTGCTGCCCAATTCGCCCGTTTGTGCGCCCTTACCTGCTTATGCCGGATAAAGTAAAGGCTAGCCAGCAGCAGGATGGCCGTAGTGGAGTTCAGGATCGCATGAAACAACGGCAGGGTGCGGGTGTTGAAGCCGAAGCTCAGCTTTGCCTGTGGAACCAGGATTATGAAAGCCACGGCCGCCGGAATGGCGATAGACACGATGATGATCGCCTTGGTAAAATTCTTCTCGGGAAGGGACCCTTCAGTGGGGTGCACAGAGATATTCTGGCTCATACATTAGTTTTTGATTTCCTACTGAAATAAACGACGGCCAGGGCTGTGGCCAGCAGAATGATGGCGATGGGCAGCATCAGCGGCTTCAGCTCGTCGAAGACCGTCGACTTCCGCTTCTTGTCCTTTTCCAGCATAATGAATACGAGGTCGTCGCCCAGCTTCGCTATCGCGGCGGTGTCGGTGCCGTGATAATACCCCCGGATCACCCGGTCTTTATCCAGCAGCGCTATATAATCGGTATGTACAAAGTTGGAGTCTACGCTTACGCTGTCCTGCAGCCCAAGCTTCAGCTCGTTCAGGGCGAAATCATAGATGGTCTTCTTGGGGCCCGTGAGCATCCACCAGACGTCGGAGTTGACGCCGTAATGGTCTGCATATCGTTTGATGACGGAAACAGAATCGTGCGCCGGGTCTACGGTGAGCGAGAGGAACTGTACAAAGGTGGTATCGATTCCCTTGGTATCGTCCCTGAGCTTGAGTGCATCCTGCAGGTGCCGCATATTCCGTGTCAGGATTGGACAGATGCTGGCGCAATGGGTGAAGAAGAAGTCGATGAGGATCACCTTCCCCTTGAGCTGATCCAGGGAAACGGTGTCTCCCAGCTGGTTTTGCAGGGTGAGGTTGGCTACCTGATGCCAGATGGTATCATTGATCTCCTTGCCGTCTTTCATCCGGGTGACGATGCTGTCGACAAAGTAATGCGGGGGCATCACCACACCGTATTGTCGCGCTACTCCGTAAAAAGCAAGGGGTATCACTACCGCGATGCATATTGCCAGCCAACCTTTCTTGCCCATGGTTTGCAAAATTACAGAACCATCGCCAGTAAGCGATGGTTCCTATAAATATTTAACGCTTAAGCCGACTATTATTCGGGTGATCCGGGTTTTTTCGCTGCGGGAGCGGACTCAGGGGCTACCTTGGTTTGGTTCGCGTCGCGATAGTGCGCGTCATACCGGTTGCGCAGGGCGTTGTAGGAGCCGCCATCCCACAGGAAGGCGATGATGAACCATACGAACAGCAGGGCCGGCACCGCGATGGTCATGATCATGTTTTTGATCTCATGGCGCAAGTGCATGAATTCGGCGATGATATAGAAAGCCTTGGCACAGGTGAGGATCAGATACATGCCGTTGAGCACATATTTGTTGGGAAACCCAGTCTTCAGATGGATCGTGGCCAATATCAGCTCGACCATGGTGATACCCAGCAGGATCCAGAAGGTCCGCCAGATCGGCTTGGTGTCGAATGTGGCATGAGCGTTGGCGTGGGTCGTTGTCGGTTGGCTAGTTGACATATAATATTTTTAAATAGATTAGAGCAGATAAAAACAGGTGAACACAAATACCCATACCAAATCCACAAAGTGCCAGTAGAGACCCGCTTTTTCGATCATCAGGTAATGACCCCGCTTTTCGAAGTCACCCCGCAGGTTCTTGATCAGCATGATCGTATTGATAACAACCCCGGAGAAAACGTGGAACCCGTGGAAGCCAGTGATCGTAAAGAAGAAGTTGGAGAAGTTGGTAGTGGCTTTGGACCCATCGGCATTGGGGAAAGGGTTCTGACCCCACCAGGCGCCTTCGCCATGCAGGTGATACCACTCCCAGGCCTGACAGCTCAGGAAAGCAAGGCCGCCGAGGACGGTCAGGATCATGTAGAACGTCACTTTATTCCTGTCGCCAGCGTGTCCGGCAGCGACGGCCAGCACCATCGTCACCGAGCTCATGATCAGGATAAAGGTCATAAGGCTCACGAAAACGAGGGGCAGGTGCAATTCCGGGCTCACGAATGGGAAGGCGCGGAACACTTCGTTGGGGTCGGGCCAGCCATTGCTGGCAAAGCGGATAGAGCCGTAAGAGATCAGGAAAGCGCCAAAGGTAAAGGCATCGCTCATCAGGAAGTACCACATCATCAGTTTACCATATTCCACGTTGAAGGGGCTCTTTCCGCCACTCCACCATTTCGTTCCTGCCGGTATTGCTTGTGCCATATTACTGGTTTGTTGGGTTTGCAAATTTATTTAACAATAACGTGAATGTCAATTAATAAACATAAAGAAAATGAACAAATAGATCCATAAAAGGTCCACAAAATGCCAGTAGGTGCTGATGAGCTCTACCGGCACGCTGTTATAGCTGCGGGTCCTTACAGCGAATGCCCTCACGACCATGATCAGCAGGGCGACAATGCCACCCAGGACATGCACCGCATGCAGGCCTGCAATGATGTATAGGAACTGCCCGCCGCCGGATCCGCGGAGGGTAACCCCCGAAGCCCAGATCTGCCTGAAGCCCGCCCATTGCAGCAATACAAACACGATGCCCAGCACGCCCGTAAACGTCAGGAGGTTGCGATACCGCATCATCTCCCTGTCTTTGAACGCCTTGAGAGACATCTGGACGGTAAGGCTGCTCACCAGGATGACTGCTGTCGAATACCAGAAGGCCCTGGGGATCGGAAAGGTCGTCCATCCCGGCTGATCCCGCTTGACCACATACGCGCTGGTCAACCCGGCAAACATCATGATAATGCTACCCAGCGCTACCCATAAAGTGAATTTATGGGGATGTATTCTCTTTCGTTGTTCGTTCACAGCTTCCTTGGCTTCTATTGTTTGTAGCATACGCTTCTCCTCCTTTTACGACACATTCTTATTAGCCAGCAGCGACAGCAATACTACCGGCAGGTAGATATAGCTGCTGAACATCACCCGCCTGGCCGCCTTAACCGTCATTTCCCGGTATAGCCGTACACATTGTGCGACCATTCCCAGGTTGGCGATCAGTACGATGATCAGGGCCACCATGCCGCTCATCCCGCCGCCATTGGGACCACCGATGAAATAGGGCAGCACGCCTACCGGCACCAGCAGCAACGAATAGATGATGGACTGGATAGCCGAATATTCCGTTGGTCCCTCCACTGAAGGCAGCAATCGGAAGCCTGCCTTCGTATAGTCCGCATGCGCGATCCAGGCTATCGCCCAAAAATGGGGGAATTGCCAGAAGAACTGGATCCCGAACAGTACCCAGCCACCGATGGAAAGGTCGTCATTCCCTGCGGCCCAGCCGATGAGGCAGGGCAGGCTGCCGGGGATGGCCCCTACCAGCACGGAAATGGCGCTTACCTTCTTCAGCGGAGTATAAATAAACGCATATACGAACAGGCTGAAGGCTGCAAGGGCTGCCGTGAGGAAGTTGAAGTGCCAGAGGATGAGGACTCCGCCTACCCCCGCCAGTACGGCGAAGGTCCAGGCTTCCTGCGTGCTCATCCGTCCTGAGGCTACCGGCCGGTTGGCCGTCCGCTTCATCAGGGCATCGGTATCTTTCTCCACGATCTGGTTGATCGTATTGGCGCTGCCGGTGACCAGCATCCCGCCGATGAAAAAGAGCCCTATCGCCACCCAGTCATATTCTTTTACTTTCGGCGCCAGCAAATAGCTGATCAGTGCGGAAAACACGACCATGAAGCTGAGATTGAACTTAATCAGCAGTTTGTAATCCTGCAATTTGCCAGCAAATTTTAAAGAGCTTGGTTGCTTCATCAGTGCGCACTTTCATTGGCGCCCAGCGGTTCCGTCTGGGGTATGAAATCCCTGCCGTCCTTGGCATAATCGTAAGGCCAGCGATGTACTTCCGGGATCTCGCCAGGCCAGTTACCATGTCCCGGCCGGATAGGCGCCGTCCATTCCAGGGTCGTTGCGCCCCAGGGGTTCCTCGTCATCACCCTTCTGCCCTTGAAAATGGAGTAGAAGAAGTTGAAGACGAACAGCAGCTGAACCGCAAAGGTGATCATGGCAACCGTAGAGATAAACCGGTTGAGGTCGCCAAATTGGTTGAAGGAGATCCAGTTGCTGTAATCCAGGTAGCGGCGCGGCATACCGGCCAGCCCTTCATAGTGCATAGGCCAGAAGATCAGGTAGGCGCCAGCCAGCGTTACCCAGAAATGGATATACGCGAGCGTATTGTTCATATAGCGACCGTACATCTTAGGGAACCAGTGGTAGATGCCGGCGAACATGCCCAGGATACCCGAGACCCCCATCACGATGTGGAAGTGGGCGATCACAAAATAAGTATCGTGCAGCTGGATATCCAGCGTAGAGTTACCGAGGAAGATGCCGGTGAGGCCGCCGGAGATAAAGGTGCTCACAAAGCCGATGGCGAACAGCATGGCTGGCGTGAACCGGATATTCCCCCGCCAGAGCGTGGTGATCCAGTTAAACACCTTGATGGCGGAAGGCACGGCGATCAGCAGGGTGAGCAGCACGAATACAGAGCCCAGGAAGGGGTTCAGACCCGTGACGAACATATGATGCGCCCACACTAAAAAGGCTAAGATAGCGATCGCGAACAGGGAACCGACCATGGCCATATACCCGAAGATAGGCTTGCGGGAATTCACGGACATGACTTCCGAGACAAGACCCATGGCGGGGAGAATGATGATGTATACTTCGGGGTGGCCCAGGAACCAAAAAAGATGCTGGTATAGGATGGCGCTGCCGCCTTCGTTAGGCAGAGCCTTCCCTGTAGAGGCCAGGAAGATGTCGGAAAGATAGAAGCTGGTGCCTCCATGCCGGTCGAACAGCAGCAGGATGAAGCCGGACAGCAGCACCGGGAAGGACAGAACACCCAGAACGGCGGTGAAGAACAGCGCCCAGATGGTCAGGGGCAGCCTGGTCATGCTCATGCCCTTAGTCCGCATATTCAGCACGGTGGAGATATAGTTAAGGCCGCCCAGCAGGGAGGAGACTACGAATAGCGCCATGGCGACGATCCATAGGTCCATACCCGTTTTCGATCCCTCGCTGGCGTCGCCAAGCGCGCTCAGCGGAGGATAGGAGGTCCAGCCACCGCTTGCGGGACCGGTCTCGACGAACAAGCTGGAGAACATGACGCAGCTGGCGCCGAAGAAGAACCAGTAAGACAGCATGTTTAGCATGGGCGAAGCCATATCCCGCGCACCGATCTGCAGAGGGATAAGGAAGTTGGCGAAGGTTCCGCTCAAGCCACCCGTGAGTACGAAGAACACCAGGATGGTGCCGTGCATGGTCACCAGCGCATAATAGAACTCGGGCTGGATCTGGCCGCCCTTGGCCCACTTGCTGCCCAGAATGTCCTCGAGGAACTTAAAGTGTGCGTCGGGATAGCCCAGCTGCAACCGGAAGAGCACGGACATCAACCCGCCGATGATGGCCCAGATGATCCCTGTTATCAGGAACTGCTTGCAGATCATCTTGTGATCCATGCTGAACACATACTTCGTGATGAAGGACTGATGGTGATGATGCTCGCCGTGCTCGTCGTGCTGCGCGTCGTGGGTAGTCGCCACCTCAGGATGCCCGTGTACTGTTGCTTCGTTGCTCATGAGAAAAAATTTAAATGATAACCCTTGTTATCCGGATATTCGATTTCATTACTTAGTTCTTTGCCACCTTCGTCGCCGCTTCTACTGGCACTGCCGTCGTCGCTTTAGTCGAATCTGCTTTCGGACCGGCAGCCGGTGCAGGAGCCTTTTCGTTGACCTGCGCATAATTCGGCTGCTGCTTGGCCAGCCAGAGTATGTACTCGTCCCGGGTCACCACTTTTACAACGCCCCGCATAGTGAAGTGCCCCCTGCCGCACATCTGGTCGCAGGAGATCTCATACTCGAAATCGGGGTTGCCCAGCTTCTTCTTCATCTGGTCCGTGGTAAACTTAGGCGTGAACCACAAAGTGGTCGGCGTGCCGGGCACGGCATCCATCTTCTGCCGGAAATACACCAGACCGACATCATGGATCACGTCCCGGGAGCCGATGATCAGCTTTACGGGCTGGTTGACGATGCAATACATTTCGTTCGATACGACGACATCGTCATGCGTGGCGGCGTCTTCCCAGATGAGACCCAATTGATTGTTGTCCTTATCGCTGATATTCTGATAATATTTTTTGCCGAAGGTCTGGTCCTTACCCGGATAACGGAAGATCCAGCCGAACTGCTTGCCGGTGATCTCCACCTGCAGGGCGTCCGCAGGCGCGTCGCCGGTGATGCGGAACCAGTAGAAGAGGCCAAAGCCTACCAGCACGGTCAGGGTGATAGCGGGAACGACGGTCCAGATGACTTCCAGCCGGTTGTCGTGCGGGTAATAATGGGCCTTTCTCTTCTCCGAATACTGGTATTTGTAGGCGAACCAAAAGAGCAGGATCTGCGTGAGCACGAATACGACACCAGTGATGGCGATCGTGATATACAACATCCTATCGATATCCTCCCCATGCTTGCTCGCGGACTCACCCAGGATCTTTCCCCGGAAAAGCTCATTGCACCAGTAGACACCGATGAGGCCGAGCACCAGGAACACGATCATCAGGAAACCG
>JAMFRX010000623.1 GCA_026224995.1 Puia dinghuensis | reverse complement strand
TCGGTGTCTGCTGGTGTCGAAGCCAATCCCGTTGTCGCCTACGGTCAGCACGATATTGGAGCCTTCCATGGAAAGCCGGATCAGCACGCGGGTAGCCTTGGCATGCTTGACGATATTGTTCAGCTGTTCCTGTACGATGCGGAAGAGCGTCAGCTTCCGGCGGTCTTCGATCTGTTCTTCGTAGATGTTCTGAAGGTCCAGGTCGATCTGCAGGTCTTCCTTGGCGAATTTCATGTCGTCGATGATATCTTCTATGGAGTCGATGAGGCCGATCTCCCGCAGGCCGGGGGTGATCAGGGACTTGGAGATCTTGCGGATCTCGTTGATGGCCTTGCTCACTAGCTGGGTGCTGCGTTCCAGCAGCTCCTGCCGCATCTCTTCGTCGGTCATGGCGGTGTTGATGTACAGGTTGCTGGCTCCCAGGATCTGGTTGACGTTGTCGTGCAGCTCTTTGCCGATCTCGGTGCGTTCTTTTTCCTGCGCGAGGATCACGGCTTCGGTGATCTGCCGCTGCCGGGTAAGACGCTGTTCGTTGAGCTCATTCTCCAGCACGATACGTTCGGTAACGTCATTGGCCAGCACCAGCACGGCGGGGCGGTCCTTGTAGCTTATCCAGTGCCAGGCGATGTCGACGAAGATGATATCCCCGTTCTTTTTTACGTGCCGGAGGATGCCTTTCTTCACGCTGTTGCGGGTATGGCGGATGCCCTCCACCTCCTTCAGCAGCTCCTCGCGGTCGCCGTTAAGGCGCATGTTGGCGAGGCTCTTGTTGAGGAACTCTTCCTGGGTATAGCCGTAATGCTGCACCGCGGCGCCGTTGGCTTCGAGGAAGCACAGGTCCGTGGCGTCGAATACCCACATGGGCATGGGGTTGTTGTTGAACAGCTCCCGGTAGCGTTCTTCGCTTTCGCGCAGGTATTGCAGGTTGCGCATACGTTCCAGAGAATAGCGGATGGCGCGTGACAGCAGCTTCTCGTCGAAGTCGCCCTTGATCAGGTAGTCCTGTGCGCCCATTACCAGCGCTTGTAAGGCTAATTTGGTATCGTTGAGACCCGTGAGCACGATCAGGGCAACCCGTTGGGTGACGGGCTGCAACCGGGTATAGGACTCGAGCCCAAAGCTGTCGGGCAGGCTAAGGTCGAGGAACACGAGATCCATCTTTCGGTTAGCCAGGGTCTGTTTGGCTTCGGCCAGGGTGCCGGCATGGACGATCTCCGCGATCTGCAGGTCGGTGCCGTGCAGGGCTTCTTCCAGCAGAAAGAGATCGCCCGGGTTGTCTTCGACAACGAGGATGCGGATAGGTTGACTGTCTTCCGTCATTTATTGAACGGATTTAGGAAGTTTCACAATACTGATCCAGAAATCCTCTATCGTCCTTATCACGTCCATGAACCGGTCCAGGTCTACAGGCTTGGTGATATAGCAGTTGGCATAGTTATCGTAAGACGTCAGGATATCTTTCTCAGCGGAAGAGGTTGTGAGCATGATCACCGGGATACGCTTGAGATCAGGATCTGTCTTTATGATACCCAGCACTTCGGTTCCGTTCATCTTGGGCAGGTTGATGTCCATGAGGATAAGGTCGGGCGTATTGGCGCCGCCCCTATCCGATTTTAAGAACCGGAGGGCTTCCAGGCCGTCGTAGGCGATGGATATCTTGTTGATGATGCGGGCTTCGTCGAGGGCCTCCCGGGTCAGCAGGATATCCCCCTCGTTGTCGTCGACCAGCAAAATATGGATCTGTTGCATATGCGATAAGGTTAAATTTTTTTATCGATAGTAAAATAGAATGTGCTTCCTTCCTGCCCGGAGGACTCCACCCAGATCCTTCCTCCATGCCGCTCCACGATCTTCTTGCAGATAGCAAGGCCGATGCCGGTGCCACTATAATCAGTCTTGTTGTGCAGCCGCTGGAAGATGATGAAGATCTTGTCGAAGAATTGCGGATCGATTCCGATGCCGTTGTCTTCCACGGTGAACAGCCAGTGCCCGGGCTCTTCCTTAGCCCGGACCCTGATCACCGGCGGCCGGTCCGAATGGTACTTAAGCGCATTGCTCAGCAGGTTCTGGAAGAGCTGCGAGAGCTGGACCTTGTCCCCTATGACCACCGGCAGCGGATGGATCTCCACGCTGGCGCGCGCGGCGATGATCTTCTCCCGAAAGATGTCCCCCGCCTCTTGCAGCACGACTCCCGTATCCACCTTGCTGAAGCTTTCCTTACCTACACCTACCCGGGAGTATTCCAGCAGGTCCATGATCAGGGCCTTCATGCGTTCGGCCCCGTCTACCGCATAGTGGATATACTGGTCGGCCTTGCCGTCCAGGTTGCCCTTGTATTTCTTTTGTAGCAGTTGCAGGAAGCTGCTCACCATCCGCAGGGGCTCCTGGAGGTCATGCGAGGTGATGTAGGCAAAACGTTCCAATTCGCCATTGGATGCCGTGAGCTCGGCGGCGCGTTTGTTCAGGTCGATATTGAGGAGCTGCAGCCGGGCTTCATAGCGCTTGCGATCCGTGATATCGTTCACCACCACCATGCGGCTCGGCCGGCCTTCGAAATCGATGGCATGGGCTGTGATCTCCACTTCTATGATCTCGCCGTCCTTGCGGATATGCCGCCACCGGCTATGCCGGTAGGCGTCCGGGCGGCCACGGATCCCGTCGACATCGAGCATTAGCTTTTCGATGTCTTCCGGCGGCCGGATATCCGCAATCGTCATCTGCAGGAACTCCTCCCGGCTATAGCCATATTCACGAATCGCCGTGTCATTGACTTCCAGGAAGCGAAGGGATTCTTCTTCATAGATCCATTTAGGCAATGGGCTCTTGTTAAAGAGGGTCTTGTATTTGTCTTCGGATGCTTGCAGGTTGGCGGTCTGGAGCCGGACCTCTTCTTCCAGCTCGTTGTTAAAGCGATATAGCTGTTCGCGGGCCAGCTTTTCACGGACGAGATCCTGCCGGGTCTTGCGAAAGATGATAAGGGCAAGTACAGCTACGGCGGCGGTAAGACCCCACAGCACCCACTGCAATTCCGCTGCCTTCTGTTGGTTGGAGCTTCGCCGGGTATCCAGCAGGCGCCGCTCTTCCAGCTGCATACGGGAGATTACGGACTGGACGTCATGGGAATAGCCCGTCTTGGCTTCGTCGGAGATGAGCGCGGCCGGCCCCCCGAAATTTCCCGCCCGGCTGAGCCGGACGATCTGTTGCAATGTTTCGGAATTCTTGCCGGAAAAAAGCAGCAGGCTGTCGACGCGCCGCTGCTGACCAGGGTTATCGGCCGTCAGCTGTTTGAGGTTATCTATTCGCCCGGGAAGGGCAGAGAGGGAATCTGCTGCCGTAAAGAGAAAGGTGCTGTCACCGGTGAGGAGGAAGTTTTTGATATTCAGCTCATATTGTACCGCATCATTGAGCACCGCCTGGGTTTGGTAGAGCACCTGGTTGGCATGCTTAATAGTAGCGCCAGTATCCTGAATACGCCGGTATTGCCAGATGGACAATACGACAATTACAAGTATACTGACGATCGCCACGACGATGCCATACCCTAATTTATTCCCTAAAGCAACCTTCATGAGCGGTAAGCGACTTGCGGATGAGGCAAATGATTGTACGGTAATATACTGAAAAATTACGTACCAATGGCGGGGGAGACTTATAAAGCAGCACTCAAAAGAGATCGGCGTTTAGCCTCTATCACGGGTCCTTCCATCGTTCGGGATATGCTGTCCACTATATGTGAGAAGGAGAAGAATTGAATAAGGGCAGTGGCGCAGTTGCCCATCTCCGCCAGGAAGAGCGGGCTCTCGGTAAGCCGACGGAGGAAGGCCACGCATTTCTCGGTGTCGCCTAACCGGAAAGTGACGCCAGTCTTGTTTTCCAGCACCAGGTCCGCCGCACAGCCCACCTGTTCCGACGCCATCACGGGGATGCCGCAGGCCATGGCTTCATTGATGCCCATGCCCCAGGTCTCACTGAGCGAAGGCATCAGATAGACATCGCCCATGCGATATACGGCTGGCATGACGCTCTGGTTCTGGAAATCTTTGAAATAGATATTCGGTTGGCCCGATGCCGCCCGAACGACCTCGTCCTTGAGCTGGCCGTCACCTACGAGAATAAAGCTCACTGGCAGATGAGAGCAGGCTTTGGCCAGGTCGATCAGGAAAAACGGATTTTTAACCTTCGTCATCTTACCGGCAAAGAGTATCGTCAAATGGCCGGCGGGGATGCCCAGCTCCTGCTTCCATCGCTGGGCCAGGAGCTTATAGGTTTCAGCCGGCTGGGAGAACCGGCCTATATCGATGGCCTGGGGACTGAATACCAGCTGCGAAGGCTTCAGCCCATGGCGGAGATAATAGCTTTTGTTGTTGGAACCCACATAAAAGGCATAGTCTACATGGCGGTATACCCAGGTAAGGAAGATCCGCCGCGCCAGCTTCCGCAGGCCCGTCTTCTCATGCAGCAGCACGGAGTCACCGCGGAAATACAGGGGGATGCGCTTGTGGAAATAACGCATGCATTGCAGGTGGCTATAATAGTTCCAGCCGATGACCAGCAGGCACTCGGGCTCCCATGCCTCTATCGAGGAGATGAGGTCGGGATTGATGATGCCCAGGAAGCTCTCCAGGCCGGGTTTTTTGCTGGTGTTGGGCACAAACTCATAGTCATAGCCTTCCAGCAGCGGAATATCCCATTTTATGTCCTTGCCGAAACCCTTGTCGTATACCTTTCCCTTACTCGATTGCTCATAGGTGTAAAAGACCTTGATGGCGATACCTCTCTCCGCCAGGCGGACCAGCCATGGGACATTGTACTGAATTGGATGCGTTGTGACTATTGCCAGCTTCTTCATTAGAGTTGATCAGTAGGTTTTGGACTTAAGTTTACCGGTTGCCGGAGGATAGGTTCCAGCTGGCGTTGCAGATCCTTGCGGTTGAGGTCCACGAGCCCACCCTCGTCGTCGAAAAGGGGATGCACCATGATCTCGATCGTCTTGCCCGCAGGCCATTGCCTTCTGGAAAAATATAGCATATCCCCAATGTCGCCGAAATAGTCAGTGGTGCCCAGGTTGGCGTCATGGCCCAGGCGCCAATGATTGAAGATCGTCTTATAAATCCTTTTGGGATAAGTGGGCTGGCGGCCCATATTCCGGGTCAACCGGATACGTGGGATACCGTACGTTCTTGCCAGGCGGCGCATCAGCGGCGCCACCGCCCACTCGGTGTGGATATGATGATGTGAATCTAAATGTATGGGCCGGATGCCCGTAGACAAGACCTTTTCCAGCTGCGTTTTGAGCTCTTCGTATACGGCTTCGCGGTCCTTATGGCCAAGACGGAAGAGCGGGCGCTCGCGGTGATAGGTAAAAGCTCCAGCCGCATCGCAAAAAAGGGGTGAGTCCAATATCGGCAGTGATAGCGGATGGCCTTCAGTGAGATTCAGGTGGATGCCGACCCTGCCCCTTACGCTGGGATGCTGGCGTACGAGCTCTATTGCATCTTCGAAGCCAGGCATGTTCGCCATGATCGAAGTGCTTGTCACCAGGCCTGCCTCCATACTGGAAACAATGGCGCGGTTAACTGTGCTACTCATGCCGAAATCATCGGCATTGATAATCAGAGTGGATAAAGCCATAATACAAGTCGTCTAACGGGGTCTTCGGGGTCCTTAATGAGCAAGCCGGGTGGCGTCTTTCCGTCTGGCTATCAAGCAATAAAGGTCAATAATTAACATCCAAATAACGTCCAAATTTGGGACGTATTTTAAATTGGGGATAACTATATACGCATTTACCCCTAGTTTGAATCAATTAGAACCCTAGGGTCCCCAAAGTATTCGTATTCGGCGGCCTATCTAACGGGTGAATTTGAGGCAGGTGGGAGTCGTCACGTCTATGCGGCTTTCCAAGGGCTGCAAAAGGCCGCTTTTCCGGTCCACCCGGAATACTACGATCGCTTTGCTTTCCTGGTTGGCCACCAACAGCCAGCTGCCGGTAGGGTCGAGGGCAAAATTCCGCGGCTCCTTCCCCAGGACGGATTGATAGCCGACGGTTTTGAGGAGGCCGGTGGTCGCATCTATAGCAAAAATGGTTATCGTGTTTTCGGCCCTGTTGCTGGTATATAGGAAGCGTCCGTCCGGCGATGCATGGATATCGGCGCTGCGGAAGGGTCCTTTGGCCGTATCGGGGTGGGCCGCGATCCGTTGGAGCGAGTCCAGGCGGCCCGAAGCCGTGTCATAGCGATAGACATCGACGCTGCCGCCCATCTCTTCCAGGAGATAGGCGAATTTGCCGTTGGGGTGAAAAGTCAGGTGGCGCGGGCCGACGCCGGAAAAGGTCGGCAGCTTGCTGGAATCTTCTCGTTCCGCGGGACTATCGGCGGGTGGGACCCAGGGGTTGTCATAGAATACGGTATGCATGCCCGGGTCGTCGGGTTGGGTTGTGGCATCAAAGGGTTCGATGCTGATCCTATCGAGTCCCAGGTCCTGTATATAAAGGTATTTATTATCCGGCGAGAAGACTGCCGAATGGGTATGGGGCTTCTCCTGGCGGTCGCGATTGACCCCGTGACCGCTAAAGATGGTGACCGCGCCCTTGTCCAGTTTTCCGTTGGTGAGAATGGGGAATAGCGACCAGGTCCCGCCGGTATAGTTGGCCACGGCCGCCCAATGGCCGGTAGCGTCCACCGAGATATAGGCCGGATTGTCACCGCCGCTCCATACCTTATTGAGGAGTCGCAGCTGGCCGCTGGACCGGTCGAAGTCGAAGGCGCTTACGGTGCCGGCCTTCACCATCCGCGAGTCGGTGACGGAGTAGAGATGATGGCCGTCCGGCGCCATCGTCAGGTAGCTGGGGTTGCAGACCCCGGTGGTATGGCTCAGCAGGTGCGCCTTGCCGGTAGCCGCATCGAAGCGGTAGACGTAGATGCCCTTGCTGCCGGTGGAATCCAGCGGCGGTGCGCCGGGCAGCGTACCGGTGTTGGTATAGGTTCCAACGAAGAGGTAGAAGCTTTGGGCGTTAGCGCCGGTGGTCGCGAGTGTCAGCAGGAGGATAAGCGTTCGCATAGGATAAAATTAGGATAATCCTACCATTCGAACTCATTATCCGGCATCCCGATGGGTGCGCCTGGCGGCATCTCCAGTGCCGGCTGTATGACGAACTTATCAGGATCGTTAGTGAACACCTTGACCTGCTCCAGCGCAAAGTAGAGCGCCCCCTTCCATTTGCCTTGCGCTCCGCCGACCTGCAAGCCCATCCAGATGGAGAGGTCGGTGATGGTCAGCAGCGCCTCGGCCCTGACGTTATCCGCATTCTTTGGGTCGGCGGCCAGGGCGAACAGCCGCTTGAGCACCAGGTTGTCCACCAGCAGCTGCAGCTCGCCTTTATATCCTGCCGCCAGGGGCTGCTTCCAGGTTGTTTCCATCAGCTTGTCCAGCACGGCCAGCAGGCCCGGCTGCTTTTCGTCCCGGGCATTGTATTCGATGAGCCTTGCAGCGCGTTCGGGGTCCAGCAGGTAGGACAGGGTGTTGTCGGCGGCGGCTTCGGCGACGGCGATGGGGTCGAAGGTCGGGCCGGTATGACCGCGGAAGATCTCGATGCTGGAAGGGTAGCCTGTGGGGCGGGGCGGGATCTTCTGGATGAGCGCTTCGGGCAAGGCCAGGGCATCGGGCGATATCGTTTTGATCAGTGCGCCGAAGGCCCGCCACTGTTCGGCGGGGTCCACCATCTTCGTAGGTTCCTGTCCGTCATTCTTGAGCGCATGGGTGAAATACAGGCCGCCCAGGGATTTGGCCGCGGCTTCTACCTGGTAGCGATGCAAGAGGTAAATGGGTACGAGGACTTCCTCCAGCGTTGCCATGGGCGCATCCTGCGGGATCGCCTTCTCGCTAAAGATGTCCAGAAGATGACGGCGGACGGCCATGAGCTTGTCCAGCTGATCGATGGGGTTGGGGCCATCGTCCCACTGGTTGCTGAGGGGATGGGCCATGCCGCCGACGTCGGGAATGTATTTATAGCCCTGCTGCAGGGTCTCTTTCATGATCTTGTCCAGGGCCGCGTTCTCGTCCGTTCCTTTGGGGAAGTCGGAATATCCCCAGATGATGGCGCGCTTGTCCCAGCCGCCGATGCTCTTGCCATAGACTTCGGAAAGGTCGATGGTCCCGTCTGCTTTGAGATTGAAGCGCGGGAAAGGATAGTCCATCACCGAGGCGCGGTCTTTTACGCTGGCCTCGAAGTTGTGCGTCAGCCCGAGCGTATGACCGATCTCGTGAGCCGAGAGCTGCCTGATCCTGGCCAGCGCTACCTCTTCCATTTTCTTTGGGACGGGCTTGCCGTCCTCATAAGGCTGCAGCAGTCCTTCGGCGATCAGGTAGTCTTCGCGGTGACGATCCGACCCCAGGGTGACGACACCCTTGATGATCTCGCCCGTGCGCGGGTCCACATACCCCATGCCATAGGAGAATGCCCGCTGCGGGCTGCCGCTGCGATCCAACCAGTTCACCATATTATAACGGATATCCATGGGGTCGGCGCCTTCCGGCAGCTCCCTGACCTGGAAGGCATTCTTAAAGCCTGCCGCCTCGAAAGCCTGGTTCCACCAGCTGCCACCTTCTATGAGCGCTTTGAGGATCACCGGTGGCGCGCCCCTATCTATATAGTATATGATGGGCTCCACGGCCTCGCTGACGGCTGCGTTAGGGTCCTTCTTTATCAGCCTGTGGCGTTCGATAAACCGCTTACGCAGCGGCTCGCTCATGGGCGCGGAGAAATCAAAATAGCTAAAGTCGTTGAAGCCACTCCGGGGATCGAATTTCCGGGGCGTATAGCCGCTGTCAGGGAGCTGTACGAAGGCCTGGTGTATCCGTACCGTGACGGCGCTGGGGTCGGGCGCCACGCCCCCACCCCGGCGAAAACCGCCGCCACCGCCGCCGGAACCGGCAAAGGTCACCAACGCTTCGAACTCCGTATTCCTGGGGAAGTT